>NZ_DASTRI010000153.1:0-15587 GCF_035761305.1 Chitinophaga sp.
CCGGCAGATGATTTCAAGCTGTTGGCCGGTACAATCAGGGTTTCTGCAATATCAAGACAACTTTTACCCTTATATGTACGTAAATTGAAAAAACACGCGTTTAATTTTTATTACTTTCAGTATTAAACTACGTCAAAAATACCCTCATATGTTTGCCACTTTTCGCAAAACAGCCTGGGCTGCTGTAATAGCACTGTATGCCCTGGGAACCGCCTGTAAGAAAGACCATGGAACACCTGTAACACCTATTACAGATACAACCGGCACCGGTGGCACTATAGCCACAGTAAACGACTCTATGTACTTTATTTTTAAAGATGAGTACCTGTGGAACGATGTGATCCCGGACTCCGCCACCTTTAAGCCCAACAGCTACAGCAGCCTGAAAGATATGTTTAATGCCCTTATTGCATTTAAAAAGAATGCTGCCGGCAAAAATATGGACCGGTATGGTTTCCTGGATGACGGCGCTGTGGCCGGTGAAATTAATGAAGGCATTGCCGGCGATTTTGGGATGGACCTTGGCTATAACGACGTGAACGACCTGCGCGTGCTGTATGTATATGAGGGCTCTCCGGCATACAACCAGGGTATACGCCGCACCTGGCAGATAACGGCTGTTAACGGTAACTCCGACATCACCTACAATGAAGCCAATGTAGAACGCATCAGCAATGCTATATACTACAGCAGCAGCGTAACGCTTACACTTAAAAAGCCCGATGGTACATCCGTTACCGTTACCTTAAATACGGCTAATTATAATATTAATCCCGTGCTGTACAGCAGTGTGCTGAATGTGGGCGGTAAGCACGTTGGCTACCTGGTATTTAACCAGTTTATTTCCCTGGATAAAACCCAAACACAGCTGGACGCTGCATTTGATAAATTTGTTGCCGGCAATGTAACCGACCTGGTAATAGACCTGCGCTATAATGGCGGCGGCTCTGTGGAAACGGCCGAATACCTGGCCAACCTTATTGCGCCTGCTTCTGTAGGCACCTCCCTTATGTACAAGGAATATTATAATACCAACCTTACCAACCACCAATACAGCAACTACCTGAAAACCAAAAAGGTACCAGGCGCCAGCTATAGCTGGGGCGATGTGTTTGACGATTGGGTAAGCAACCCCTCTTTCTACTTCGAGAAAAAGAAAACACTGGATGTTTCCAACGTAGTGTTCATTGGCACCGGCTCTACCGCCTCTGCCAGCGAGCTGGTAATGAATGTGCTGAAGCCCTATATGACGGTGAAGCTGGTGGGCGACACCACGTACGGCAAACCCGTAGGTTTTGTAGGCATTACTATCGGCGGTAAGGACATGTATGCTGTTTCCATCTGGTCAAAGAATGCGCAGAACCAGGGCGATTATTTCGACGGATTTTTCCCCGATGGCGGCACGGCTACCTATGAGGATTTTTCCATTGACTGGGGCAGCACCAGCGAGCTGCTGCTGCGCAAAGCGCTCATTACCCTGGGCGTGCCTGAAAGTGAGCTGGGCCGCGTTAAGCAATCGACGGAAAGCCTGCGAACGCTCCGGGAAAATGCGGTTATACCCAATCCTCACTTTAAGGGTATGATAGAAACCCGGCGCAGGTTTAAATAGCTTTTTGAAAACCTTATATAAAGCAGCGGGCCCGCTCAAAATTTTGAGCGGGCCCGTTTTTATTTAAACCTTTGTTTACTTTTAATACCCTCTTTTGATCCTGCAGATAATAGTTTAATGTTCACACATCGCCTTATAAAGCGCAAGCGCTAAGTTTGATGGCCGCAATCCCTGCATTTATAAACATCCACACCCCGCAGCTGTGCTCAACAATGTGGGTGCGGTGTTGTCCGGCGAACACTTCTTACCTCAATAAATTACTTTAGACCTGGCCTTGTTGTTTCCTGTGAGCTCCGTGTCCACAATACCCAGCAGGGTACGGATGGTTTGTACCGCGCGGTAGTAAAAAGAGGGATCAATATGCGCAAACTCATCGCTGCCATGGTGATAGTCCGGGTGGTCCTCTACGCCCAGGTACAGGAAGGGAATACCTTTTTTATGAAACTCGTAATGGTCGCTCTGGTTGGTCCAGTTATTTCCACCATCCTCCGGCCGGTCATGCCCGGTAAGCAGGTGAATGCTGCTGCTGTCGGCCGCCTGTGTTACATACTTTTTTAGCTCGGGATATTGATAGGTGCCGCAGGCATACAACTCCTGCTTGCCGTTACGGCTCACCATATCCATATTCAGGTTCATGTGCACCCGTTCAACAGGCACGGGCAGCCGCTGTACAAAGGCTTTGGCGCCCTGCAGGCCTTCCTCCTCCCCGTCAAGCGCCGCAAATACCAGGGTATGCTGCGGCGGATGCTGCTGGTAGTACTTTATCAATGCCAGCAGCGCGGCTGTGCCGGAGGCGTTATCATCCGCACCGTTAAAAATACTGTCTGCACTGTTGGCCTGGCGGTTAATACCCAGGTGATCGTAATGCGCGGTAACAATAATCACGTTATCTGTTTTACCTGGTATATAGCCGTACAGGTTAGTACCCATGATCTTTTTATCTCCCTGCATAAAGTAAAAGGGATATTCATAGGTGCCGTGGAAAGGCTGCAGGCCGGCCTGCTTAAAACGGTCCATAATGTAAAATTGCGCCAGGCGGTTGCCTTTGGTACCGGTTTCACGGCCTTCAAATTTATCGGCGCTCAGGGTGCGGATGTCTTTTATTAATTGCAGGGAGTCAATAGCCGGACGTTGCGCCAGCGCTCCCAATACGGGCAACAGGGCAATGGTGACAAGCAGTAACCTTTTCATATATGCAGTTTAGGTTAGCTGCAATATACTGATTTAGGGAAACCGGTAGCTTTGTTTCCACTATGTTAAAAATAATACCAGCATACGCGGATAATGCTGCCCCGGGCCACGCCTATTTCAACAGCTGAAAGGCTATAAAGCTGCATACATATGCCAGCCCTGTCATATACACCAGCTGTATGGCCGGCATTTTCCAGGATTTGGTTTCCCGCCGCACAATGGCCAGGGTGCTCATACACTGCATGGCAAAAGCATAAAAGAGCATGAGTGAAAAGCCGGTGGCCATGGTGTACACCGGGCTGCCATCGGCCCGTACAGCGGCGTGCATTTTCTCCCGAAGGGTGGCATCATTGTCTTCCGGGCTTTCGCCTACGCTGTACAGCGTGGCCATGGTGCCAACAAATACTTCGCGCGCGGCAAAGGAGGTAATAAGGGCAATCCCTATTTTCCAGTCGAAACCCAGGGGGCGTATGGCCGGTTCTATTGCATGGCCCAGTATACCGGCGTAGGAGTTAGCCAGCTTTTCAGACTGGTAGGCCCGGTCCAGCGCATCATGCTGCTCAGGGTGGGCAGCCATCAGCTTTTCGTACTTGGCGTGTACCGGCTGCATTTTGCTGCCGGGTCCATAAGAGGCCAGGAACCACAGTATTACGGATATTACCATAATTACCTTACCGGCATCGGTAATAAAAATGCGGGCCTTCTCCACCATGGTGGTGCCTACATTTTTCCAGCGGGGCGCCCGGTACACAGGCAGCTCCATTATAAAATAGCTTTTTTCCTTAATGGCTATGAACCATTTCATAACCGCCGATATTACCAGGGCCATAAAAAAGCCCAGCAGGTAAAGCCCCATCATCACCAGGCCCTGAAGGCTTAATATGCCCAGCACCTTACGGTCCGGCACCACCAGGGCTATCATAATGGTATAAATGGGCAGGCGCGCAGAGCAGCTCATCAGGGGGGTTACCAGTATGGTTATTAAACGCTCTTTCCGGTTTTCAATACTGCGGGTAGCCATAATGGCGGGTACGGCACAGGCCACCCCGCTTATCAGGGGCATTACGGATTTACCGTTCAATCCCACCTGCCGCATGAGCCGGTCAGTTAAAAAGCTGATGCGGGCCATATAGCCGGTATCTTCCAGCAGGGTTATAAGCCCGAATAATATCATGATCTGCGGTATAAACACGGCTATGCCGCTGATACCAGCAATAACACCATTGATCAAAAGGTCGCTGAAGCGGTTGTCGGGCAGCAGGTCTGAAAGCCAGCCACCCAGCCAGCCAAAGGCCGCTTCGATCCCGTCCATAGGGTAAGAGGCCAGCCAGAATATGCTCTGGAACAGCAGGAACAGCACTGCCAGCAATATTACATATCCCCAAAAGCGGTGCAGCAATATGTTATCCAGCTTTTCTGTTTGCAGCTGTTTTTGCAAGGGGTCGGCCTCCACTACGGAGCCTTTCATAATATGCTTAATGCGGGCGTAGCGCTGCATTATTTCCTCTGCCTGCACCTTGGTTTTATTGAACCGGTGCTCCTGCAGGGCGTTTTTAACAGCCAGCTTTTGCCCCCCGTTCAGGAAATGCAGCTCTTCGCAGTTTACGGCAATGTGCAGGGCTGCATAGTCGCTGCGCACCGGCACATATTTCTTTATCTCATCCACTACCTCGGGCGCCATACTATGGCTGTCTATAAAGTCGCGGGCCGGTACGCCAAATTTATCCCGCGCCAGCAGGTCTATATGTTTTTTCAGCTCGGGAATACCTTTGTTCCTGCGGGGGTTAATAGCCAGCACCGGCACGCCCAGCTCCCGCTCCAGCCCGTTCAGGTCTATCTCCACGCCTTTTTTACGGGCAATGTCCATCATGGTAAGGGCTATAATTACCGGTATTTTAAGGTCTATGATCTGGGAGCAGAAGAGCAGGTTGCGTTTCAGGTTAGATGCATCTGCAATGATCAGGATCATGTCCGGCCGGTCTTCCCCCTTGGGGTTTACCAGCACATCATAGGTCACAAATTCATCCGCACTTTTGGGGTACAGGCTATAGGTGCCCGGGAGGTCTATAATATTGGCGTGTAAAGCACCGGAAATACCAGCGCTGCCGGTCTTTTTATCAACCGTTACCCCCGGAAAATTACTTACCTTCTGATTTAAACCCGTTAATGCATTAAAGAGGGAGCTTTTTCCACTATTCGGATTTCCTACCAGCGCAATGTTTATTGATGCATTTTTCGTTGCCTGCATTCCTTATCCTTATCATCGAAAGTTTCAAATATGCAAAGCTATACATTTAAAAGCGAGGGCAATGATCAAATCCGGAAAAAAAAAGCCGGCGGCGGGTTTGTTTTACCATCCGTATCACGTCAGCGGACGCATACTGCTATGCCGGCCGGGGTGCAGGTAGAAAACGGCGCACCGCTGTGGGCCGGTCCTTCATACCGCCGGCCTTTTCAAACGCATGGGCAGGTAAAAAATAAACCACGGTGGACACCGTGGCTTTCATTTCTTCTCGTTAACTATTGAACTTATTGTGATGAATGAAAAAATTTATTTCAGCATATTATACACACTGTAAACGATGAGGGAGGCGCTTTCCACGGCCGGCAGCTCCATGCTGGTAGTAATGGCTGCGGCAGGGGATTGTACAGAACCTGGCTTTCCTTCCGGGGCGTCCGGGGCTTTGGGCGCTTCCGGGGCATCTGGCGTGCGGGGCGCCTGGTAGCGGTAATGATCCTGCAGGGAGTCTTCCTGCTGCCGTTCTTCGTGGTGGCGTGAGCGCTTTTCAATATGAATGTTATCCAGTCCGTCGATGGTCATTTTCAGCTCTACCGGGCCGTCATGGTCCCAGTCGTCCCAGTTATCCCACCAGTCATCATTCCATCCGTGAATAAAGCGGTAGTGATGATAAGCGTCCCGGTCTACCTCCACATCCTTGCCTACAGGTACCCGTACCACAACTGTAATGCGCTGCTCGCGGAAGTGGGAGTTGCGGGGAATACTGATGCCGGCGGGCAGGTACAGTAAGGAGTCCTGCTGGTTCAGCTGGAACTGTATTTCCCGGGCCAGGGCTTTGGCCTGTGATACGGTGCGGCCGCGGGAGCTGCGCACCACCTCTACCTGGAAGCTGTCGGTAGTGCTTTTTTCCAGCTTTACGCGTATGTTGTCGATGATGGCGGTATCATCTGTTACACGCAGACCGCCTTCAAAAAAGTCCACATCATCCATTTCCACCAGGTCGTCTGTTTTCTTTATAACCAGCTTTCCTTTGCTGGGCTGCACCAGCGGATAAGTTTCCTTTTCGCGGTAGCTGGTACGGAAGTCCTTTACAATGGAAATAATAAGCCAGGTGCCGCACAGCAGGCCGGCTACCCACAGGAAGCTGAGGGTGTAGCCCACATAACGGTTGGTTTGCTTTACCCCGGTGAGCTTACGGATAAGGAAGATCACCAGCGCTACCACCGGTATGCCTATGAGCAGTATAACGGCGGGCCAGAACAGCGTATTTTGGAACGGAGTAGAGAGTAAGAGGCTTTTCAGCGGGAAGAGGGCCGCGGAGGAAGCAGCGATTGCAATACCGGCCACTATGAGGCAAAACAGTATTACCACTGCCAGGAAGTAAAAGAACCCTTTGGTCACAAACAACAGCACTTTCCCCAGGCCGGTAAAGAAATTGCGGAATATCCGCTCAATATCGTTACCAACCTGCCTTCCGCGGCCCTGCGAAAAATTTTTAATGTCGTTGCCTACCGTCTTGAACTGGCCTTTCATGGCGTTGATCTCATCCTGCACAGTGGCGCGTATATTGTTCAGGTCTACCCGCTCGCCGCGCATTTCCAGCTTTTCAGCGGCCGTGTTGGCTTCGGGAGTAGCGATCCATAATATAAAATACACCAGTATACCACTGCCAAAACCGCCAATGGCCAGCAGGGCAAATATGATGCGGAACACAACCGGGTCTACATTCAGGTAAGCCCCCAGGCCGCTGCATACGCCACCCAGTACTTTGTTGTCCGGGTCGCGGTACAGGCGCTTGCGCGGGCGCGGCATGGGAATGCCCTGTGCTGCGCCGGCATTATGCTGGGCGTTTTCTGTTGTAGCATCTTCCTCAAACTGCTCGGGGGTGCCCATGGAAGCTTTTACGGCCTCCACATCCTCATCGGTAATGCAGTGGGCGCCTTTTTTCAGCTTATCCTGGAATAATTCCGCTATCCGGCTTTCAATGTCTCCTACAATCTCGTCCGCACCATCTTCCCGTGCAAAATAGCGCTTCAGGCTATCGAGGTACTGCCTTAGTATCTCATAAGCACTGTCCTCTATAGGTATCAGGCGGCTGGCGAGATTTATGTTAATAATCTTTTTCATCGCTAGAGGTTTGATTTTCAACAGTGATAACTGCTAATAGATTTTAGGTGATATAATAGTTTAAAGGATGGTATTGTTTTGTGTAAGCTGGTGTACTGCGTTGGCCAGCTCGTTCCAGGTAGTTTCCAGTTCCTTGTAAAAGGCTTCGCCCTTTTCGGTCATGGAAAAATACTTGCGGGGCGGCCCGGAGCTGCTTTCCACCCAGCGGTAGGTTAAGAGTTCTGCATTTTTTAAACGGGTAAGTAAGGGGTACAGGGTGCCCTCCAGGATGTCCAGCTTCGCCTCTTTCATTTTTTCAATAATGTCTGAAGGATAAGCTTCTCCTTGCTTGATGACAGAGAGAATGCAGAACTCCAGCACTCCTTTCCGCATCTGCGATTGTGTGTTATCTATATTCATGGCAAGTGAGCTTTTTAACTTTACAATACAAAAATAGGGAAAATTTACTACTATGCAATACACAATACCATAGAAAGCAAAATAATTGGTTTAGAATATTACCTGCCAAAATCGCCAAATTAGCCATGGTGGCTCATTTGAATAAAAAACCAGCGTTTTCAGCAATTCTATTTATGTGATGAATGGCTAAATAAGAGGATGAAAATGCCGGCTTTGCCTTTTAACATTTTTTTAATTGTCGTATTTTCAAAGTGCCGACTTGGTTAATTAGCTTTGTGGCTCGTGTACCTGAAATGAAAAGGTTTCTCAGCATATGCCTCCTGGTACTTATGGGTACCCAGCTGCTCCCGATAAAGGAGATGGGCAGGCTGCTGTTTAACAACCAGATAGTGGAAGAGCACCCGGTAGATGGCAGCGTTGACATCATTAAGCTGTCCAAAGAAGTTAAATACTACAATCATTTCGACGACTTCCTGAAATTTGCTCCTGCATTATACCTGAATATAGTACAGTACCGTTTGTTTGAAGATATTCCTTCCGGTCCTGCCCGCGAAATACACGCCCCGCCTCCTAACTGTTAAGCATATTGTTTTTGTATGAACGCTTGCCGCTTCGGCAAGGCGTTTTTTCCTGTATTACATATTCACATGCTGTTTTACTGCGCCGATGCCAGTTTGATATGGTAATTGCTTTTGCATCCAATATTAAATGCTCCGCTGTTGCCAGCTGTGTGAATGAACCCTTAACAGTTAAATCCCTTTGCGATTATGAGCAAACAACCTTCTTTGTTCGCAAATGTAAAAGGCGACCTTTCATCGGGGGTGGTCGTTTTTTTAATAGCAGTACCCCTTTGCCTGGGTATTGCCCTGGCCTCCGGCGCACCTTTATTTTCAGGTATGATAGCCGGTATTATCGGCGGCCTGGTAGTTGGCTCCCTGAGCGGCTCCCAGCTGAGCGTAGCCGGCCCTGCTGCCGGTCTTACAGCCGTAGTGCTGTCCGCCATTACCCGGCTGGGCGCTTTTGATACATTTCTGCTGGCCGTTTTTATAGGCGGGGCCCTGCAGCTGGGCCTTGGCTTAATAAAAGCAGGTACCGTGGCTAATTACTTTCCTTCCAATGTGATCAAAGGCATGTTAAGCGCCATTGGCATCATCATTATTTTAAAGCAGATACCGCATGCTTTCGGGTACGATAAAAATGCCGAGGGTGATTTTACCTTTATACAGGTAGATGGTGATAACAGCTTTACGGCCCTGCTCTCCGGTATTAACCATATTCACCTGGGCGCTACCCTTATTACCCTTGTATCTGTTCTGATTATTGTGTACTGGGGCAAAATTCCTAAGCTGAACATGTTACCCGCCGCCCTGGTAGCTGTAGTTACCGGCGTGCTGCTGAACACACTCTTTATCAGCACAGGCAGCAGCCTGGCATTAGCGCCCTCCCACCTGGTGAACCTGCCGGTGGCAGGCAGTTTCGGGGACTTTATAGGCCAGTTCACTTTTCCCGACTTCAGCGCTTTTGCCAATAAAGAGGTATGGCTGGTAGGTATTACCATTGCCATTGTTGCTTCTGTAGAAACCCTGCTGAATGTAGAGGCTACGGACAAGCTGGATCCGCTGAAACGCCATACTTCCCCTAACCGCGAGCTGCGCGCACAGGGTGTTGGCAACATGGTAAGCGGTTTAATAGGCGGCCTGCCCATTACCTCCGTAATCGTGCGCTCTTCTGCCAACATTAATGCCGGCGCCCGCACCAAGCTGGCTACTATTACACACGGTACACTGCTGCTGGTTTGTGCGGCTTTAATACCGATGCTGCTGAATAAAATACCGCTGGCCACCCTGGCCGCCATACTGCTGGTTACCGGCTATAAGCTGTGCAAGATTTCCATATTCAAGGAAATGTTCAGCAAAGGCAAATACCAGTGGGTGCCGTTTGTGGTAACGCTGGTGGCCATTGTACTTACAGACCTGCTCGTGGGCATTGCACTGGGCATGGCGGTAAGCGTAATTGCTATTTTAAGGGGCAACATGAAAAGCCCTTATTACTTCCGTAAGGAGCAGTACCATACCGGCGACACCATCCGCCTGGAGCTGGCGCAGGAAGTATCGTTCCTCAACAAAGCCAGCATACTGCTTACACTGGATCATTTGCCGGAAAATTCTGCTGTAGTAATTGACGCCGCCAATACCGTGTACATTGATCATGATGTGCTGGAGATTATCCGTGAATTTAAAGCTGTGAAGGCGCCGCAGAAAAATATAAGTGTTGTGCTCACCGGTTTTAAGAATGTGTACAATATAGCCAATACGCCGCATGAGGGAAACGATGAACCGCTTCAGAGCGGGCATGTACAGGTTATTGCCTCCGGCAACCATGAGCAGCTGTTAAAGGAACTGCAGCCGAATTAAACCGGCACTATGTTCCCGTTCTTTTTTATTAATGAACCATAACTAACGCACACAATGAAAACATTAAATAAAGCCGACCAGGCAAACCTTACTCCTGAACAAACTTTAGAACTTTTAAAGCAGGGCAACAACCGCTTTGTAGATAATTTACGGATTAACCGCAACCTGCTGCAGCAGGTGAATGAAACATCGGACGGGCAATGGCCTATGGCTGCTATTGTAAGCTGCATGGACTCCCGCATTTCCGCGGAGTTAATTTTTGACCAGGGGCTGGGCGATATTTTCAGTATACGTTTAGCCGGCGCCGTTATCAGCGATAATGTGCTGGGCAGCCTGGAGTACGCCTGCAAGGTAGCCGGCTCCAAATTTATTGTGGTACTGGGCCATACCAAATGCGGCGCCATAAAAGGCGCCTGCGATTATGTGGAGATGGGTAACCTTACGGGGTTACTTAATAAAATAACCCCTGCCGTGTATGCGGAAAAAACAGTGCATGAGCACCGGAATTCCCAAAACCACGCCTTTGTGGATGCGGTTACGCGGTTGCATACAGAGCGCTCTGTAATGGCTGTAATGGAACAAAGTGTAATACTGCGCGATATGATCCTGAAAGGCCAGGTAGGCATAATAGGAGCCGTATATGATGTTGAAACCGGTATTGTGGCCTTTCTTGAGCACACCAGGATGTTAGGCTCAGCAAGTTTGCACGAGCAGGAGCTGGTTGTCGTTAGCTAACCGGTTTTTTAGTACCATAAGCATTTCGTACTGCTCGTAATACAAAGGACAGCCGTTTCCTTTTTAGGAAATGGCCTTTTTTTAATTATGAATTATTTAATTACACGCCAGTGAGGCGTTCCGCCGCCTGCTCAAGGGTTTCGTTCCGTTTTGCAAAGCAAAAGCGTATTACGTGGTCGTCATGCCCGTTTTGGTAGAAAGCAGATACCGGAATACTGGCTACGCCAAATTCTTTGGTCATACGAATGGTGAAGTCCTTATCGCTTTCATCGGAGATCTGATCATAGCGCATTAGCTGAAAGTAGCTGCCATGGCAGGGCAGCGGGGTAAAACGGGTACCGGCCATCAGCTGCAGGAAGTAGTCTCTTTTTTCGTGGTAAAAAGCAGGAAGCAACAGGTAATGTGATGGTGTTTCCAGGAACCTGGCCAGGCCATATTGCATAGGCGTATTCACTGAAAAGCAAAGGTACTGGTGCACTTTGCGGTACTCCTGCATTAGGTGCGCCGGGGCTATGCAGTAGCCCATTTTCCAGCCGGTTACATGAAATACTTTCCCGAATGAAAAGGTAACAAAGCTATTGCGGAACAGGTTGGGATATTTTAAAATACTGTGGTGCTGCCGGCCATCGTACACCAGGTGCTCATACACCTCATCACTCAGCACCAGCAGGTTATGCGCCGCCACCAGCCGTTCTAATTCCCGTATATCCGTTTCCGTTAATATGCTGCCGGTAGGGTTATGCGGGGTGTTCAGCATAATCATACGGGTGCGGGCGGTTATTTTACTGCGTACCAGCTCCCAGTTTATGCGGTATTCTGGGAAAGTAAGCGGTACCAGCACCGGCACACCGCCGTTCACCAGCACATTGGGTATATAGCTGTCGTAGGCCGGTTCAAAAATAATTACCTCATCGCCGGGTTGTATGCAGGTGGCTATGGCGGTAAATATGGCATAGGTGCCGCCGGGCGTAATAGTGATCTCTGTACCCGGGTTTACGGTTTGCCGGTAGGCGTTGTATACTTTTTCTGCAATGGCTTCCCGCAGCGATGGTATGCCTGCCATAGGCGCATACTGGTTATGGCCCTGCTGCATGGCGGCATACACCAGCTCTTTGAGGGTTTCGTCGCAGTCAAAATCCGGGAAGCCCTGTGAAAGGTTAATGGCTTTGTGCTCTGCCGCCAGGGCAGACATTACGGTGAAAATGGTAGTACCTACGTGCGGAAGCTTTGAGATCATATTTTGCACATTGCCGGTTTCAACAAATCAATTAATACTCAAACGTAATTCGTAATTCTATAAAAATTTGTCGCCCTTATTCCGCTTCACTTCCGCCACGTATTCTTTTATCTGCTGCTCATTTTCTTTTTTGCAGATCAGCAGCACATCATGGGTGTCTATAACAATAAACTCATCCAATCCCTGCAGCACAACCAGCTTATCCGGCGATGCTTTTACCATACACTTGGTGGCATCTATTACCACTACATTCTTGCCCTGCACGGCATTGCCCAGGTAATCTTTTTCCAGGTTCTCATAGGCCGATGCCCAGGTACCCAGGTCGCTCCAGCCAAAGTTGGCGGGTATTACGTATACATTATCCGCCTTTTCCATTATGCCGTAGTCAATGGAAATATTGGTGCACTGCGGGTAAATATTGTCAATAACATCCCTTTCTTCATGCGTGTTTAACGCTGCCCTGCCCTGCTCAAACAGCTCGTCAATTTCCGGCAGGTATTTTTTAAACGCAGCAATAATGGTTTTCACATTCCATACAAAAATGCCGGCGTTCCATAAAAAGTCGCCGCTTTGCAGGAATGTTTTAGCCAGCTCCAGGTTGGGCTTTTCCGTAAAGGTTTTAACCTTGTACACATTGTCGGCTACCTGCTGCGTTTCAAATTGTATGTACCCATAGCCCGTATCGGGGCGGGTAGGTTTTATACCCAGCGTTAGCAGGGCGCTGTGCTTTTGCACAAACGTGAGCGCGTTCAGGCAGGAGGCAATAAAGGCAGGTGCGTCCAGTATCAGGTGGTCTGCAGGAGCGCAAACCATGCACGCCTCCGCATCCTGCTGGTGTATTTTGTAGGAAATATATGCAATGCAGGGCGCAGTATTCTTACGCGAAGGCTCGCACACCACGTTGGCACCCGGCAGCTCGGGCAGCTGCTCCTTTACCTTGGCTTCATAATGCTGGTGGGTAACAACAAATATGTTCTGCGTAGGCACAAACTGTGCAAACCGTTCAAATGTCCACTGCAGCAGGGTTTTCCCGGTATTCAGTATATCCAGGAATTGCTTGGGGTAATCTGTACGGCTGTAAGGCCAGAAACGGCTCCCTATTCCTCCGGCCATAATGGCCACGTAAAAATGCCTGTTCATTTGTTTCATCGCTTGTCAAATAATCCCTTCCCTGATAAGGTCATGTAAATGAATGATGCCAATATACCGCTTATCTTCCATAACCAGTAACTGGGTGATATCATGCTGCCGCATTTTTTCCAGGGCGTTAATAGCCAGTTCGTCTTTTTGTATATGCTTGGGGTGCGTTGACATAATATCCTTTGCAATCACCCCCGCGGTATCAATACTTTTTTCCAGCATGCGGCGCAGGTCACCGTCTGTAATAATACCTCTCAGCTCTCCCTCATGGTCCATTACCGCAGTTACGCCCAGCATTTTGGAAGATATTTCCAATATTACATCCCGCAGGGGACTTTCCAGCAGTACCCGGGGTGTGGAATGATGCCGGCTCAGGTCCCCTACCTTTAAATACAATTTTTTGCCCAAAGTGCCGCCGGGATGAAATTTGGCAAAATCTGCCGCAGTAAACCCGTGCCACTCTATCAGGCATACGGCCAAGGCATCGCCCATAGCCAGCTGAGCCGTAGTGCTGGTGGTGGGGGCCAGGTTATTGGGGCAGGCCTCCTGGGTAACAGTGGTGTTCAGCACCAGGTCGGCCTCCTGTGCCAGGTAAGATCCTGCGTTGCCTACCATGGCTATCAGCGTGTTGCCAAAACTCTTTACCAATGGTACCAGCACCTTTATTTCCGGGGAGGTGCCGCTTTTTGAGATGCACAGCACCACATCCTGCTCCTGTATCATACCCAGGTCGCCATGAATGGCGTCGGCGGCATGCATAAACAAGGAGGGGGTACCTGTAGAATTTAAGGTGGCCACCAGTTTCTGGCCAATAATGGCGCTTTTGCCAATACCGGTTACCACCAACCGTCCCGCACACCGGGCAATAATTGCCACAGCCTTCTCAAAATCTTCATCTATAAACTGCTGCAGGTCCTTTATTGCAGCCGCTTCAACCTGGAGGGTCCGCTTTGCGGTTTCACGGATGTTAATAGTTGTTGTCTTTTTCATCTTGGCGGCACAAATTTACCTCAGTTTATATAAATTCTATTGTAATTCAGGGCTTTTTTAAGTAACTTCGTGTCCCCTAAAAATCATATAGCCAATAACTGTAATTTGTTAGTTCTTTAGAGTTTAGAATATATATTGTTAAATCTTGAATGCAATGGCTGTTGTAAAGGTAAGTTTGTTAGATGCATTACACGAACACTTTGGGTTCGATTCCTTTAAGGGGAACCAGGAGATTATCATAAAAAGCATTCTTTCTGGGAAAGATACTTTTGTAATTATGCCAACCGGGGGAGGGAAATCACTTTGTTACCAGTTACCCGCATTAATCAGTCCCGGATGCGCGCTTATTGTTTCTCCCCTTATTGCGTTGATGAAAAACCAGGTAGACCTGGTTCGTTCTTACAGCAGTAAGGATAATGTTGCACACTTTCTCAATTCCACCTTATCAAAAGCGCAGATAAAAAAAGTACGTACCGACCTGCAAAGCGGCAAAACCAAGCTGCTGTACGTGGCGCCGGAAACGCTTACCAAACAGGAAAATCTCGACTTTTTCCGTGACCTGGAAATTTCCTTTATAGCGGTAGATGAAGCCCACTGTATTTCAGAATGGGGACATGACTTCCGGCCGGAATACCGCCGCCTGAAGGAAATGATAGAGCAAATCAATGCCAACCTGCCCATTATTGCCCTTACCGCCACTGCTACTCCCAAAGTACAAAGCGATATTGTTAAGAACCTGGGCCTGCGCGATCCGCAGATATATATATCATCCTTTAACCGGCCTAACCTGTATTACGAAATAAGGCCCAAACGCAAGAAAGATCAAACCATCCGCGAAATCGTAAAGTTCATTCACTCCCATAAAGGTAAAAGCGGTATTATTTATACCCTGAACCGTAAAACCACGGAGGAGCTGGCCGATATGCTGGTGGCTAATAATATTAAAGCCGTGGCTTACCACGCCGGGCTGGATGCCAATACCCGCGCGCAGCGGCAGGATATGTTCCTGCTGGAAGAGGTAGAGGTGATTGTTGCCACCATTGCCTTTGGCATGGGGATAGACAAGCCCGATGTACGTTTTGTGATCCACTACAACATTCCCAAAAGCCTGGAAAACTACTACCAGGAAACAGGGCGCGCCGGGCGCGATGGCCTGGAAGGTATTTGCCTTTGCTTTTACAGCCATAAAGACGTACAAAAGCTGGAGCACCTGATGCGCGATAAGCCGCTGAGCGAGCGGGAAATGGGCGCACAGCTGATTAATGAAACCGTTGCATATGCCGAAAGCTCCGTATGCCGCCGTAAAGTAATACTGCATTACTTTGGGGAGCACCTCGACAGGGAAAACTGCGGCAACTGTGATAACTGCCGCAATCCCAAGGAAAAAATAGAGGTAAAGAACCGGGTGGTAATTGTGCTCAAAGCCATTAAAGCCCTGGAAGAACGTTTTGGTACCGAGTATGTTGTAAATATCATTACCGGCCGGTCAAACCCGCAGATCACCAC
>NZ_DASTRI010000154.1:0-3043 GCF_035761305.1 Chitinophaga sp.
TTAAATAAGTGAGTGATCATCTAAACATAACAAGGGATAGGGAATTACTGCAAGGGTTGGCTCGTAATGACGACAAAGCACTGGAAATCATTTATTTAGAGAATTTCCCGGTAATAGCAAGGATGGTGCAGCTGAACAACGGGTCGGAGGATGACGCAAAAGATCTTTTCCAGGAGGCTGTTATTATATTATATGAAAAGGTACAGCAGGGCAATTTTGACCTGTACAGCAAGCTGAAAACCTTTTTATATGCCGTATGCCGCCGCCTGTGGTTGAAGAAACTACAGGGTAACACCTGGATAGGGCTTTCCGATGGCATGGAAGAGCACCTGCCGCTGGAAGATACCCTGGAGGAGCATGAAAAAAAGGACGAACAGTTCCGGATAATGCAAAAAGCCATGGGTACCCTGGGCGAGCCCTGTAAAACCCTGTTATCCGATTACTACCTGCATAAACGCTCAATGCAGGAAATTGCTGAAAAGTTTGGCTATACCAACGCGGAAAACGCCAAAAACCAGAAATACAAATGCCTCATGCGGCTTAAAAAGCTGTTCTTTGATCAATATAAAACCCAGTAACCAATTAATACGACCACTTCATTAATAAATAATAAAGGAACGGTGATGAAAGATCAGATACAATTATTACAGGAAATAGAAGGCTACCTGGAAGGGCAGCTCAGCGACGCCGACAGGGCCGCTTTTGAGCAACGCCTGCAGGCAGACCCCGTGCTGAATGCCCAGGTGGAAGAACAGCAGCTGTTCCTGCAAACTTTACAACAATACGGCCGGCGCACTGAGCTGCAGCAGCAGATGGACCGTATACATCAACATATAGCTACTTCCCGCCCGCAAACGATAACCCCCGTACGTAAAAGCACATCGTACCCGCGCAGGCGCATACTTACCAACCTCGCAGCCGCCGCCTGCATAGCCCTGGTAACCTCCCTGAGCACCATTGCCGTTATGCAGCGTGCCGCCAAACAAAAAACCACTGCCCAGTATGAGGATGTAAGAAGGGTGCTGAATAACATTCAGCGCTCCCAGAATGCGCTGATCAGCAATATGAACAGCGGCAAAAAAGCACCGGCCAACCCGGGCACCTACGGCGGTACCGGTTTTGCTATTTCCACCAACGGCTATATCATTACCAACTACCATGTAGTGGCCGGCGCCGATTCAGTTTATGTGCAGAATAATAAAGGCGAAGCATATAAGGCCAGCAGCGTTTTTGAAGACATATCCAGCGACCTGGCTATTCTTAAAATAGCCGACAGCACCTTTAAAAGCCTGCCCCTGCCCTACTCCCTGAAACCGCAGCCGGTGAACCTGGGCGAAGAAGTGTTTACCATGGGTTACCCCCGCGATGAAATTGTATACGGCAAAGGCTACATCAGCGCACAAACAGGCTTTAACGGCGATACCGTGGCCTACCAGGTATCTATACCGGTAAACCCCGGCAACAGCGGCGCCCCGCTAATGGATAGCGAAGGCAATATAGTAGGTATTATTACCGGCAAACAAACCACCTCCGATGGTATTGCTTTTGCCGTAAAATCAGCGCACCTGAAACGCCTGCTGGATGAAATGCCCCGGGAAAAGCTGCCCCGCCGGGAATGGAGCCGTAAAAATAATCACATGGGAACGATGAGCCGGGTTGACCAGATCAAGAAGCTGGAAGATTTTGTGTACATGGTAAAAGTGTATAATTAATAATTAAGAGTGAATAATTAATAATGAGGGTGATCGGTGTGTGACAGGTGATATTAATGGTCGAATAATAATTGGCCTTGAATAAATTAAAAGGCTACGCTGACAACAGTGTAGCCTTTTATATTTTCCGGATGCCGGCAGGTTATTAATTATTCACTCTTAATTATTCATTACTTCTTTTTCCACTCCCTGTACTTGCCGCTGATCCAGTATATCAGGTCCTCCCGGCGCATCATGCGCACATCGTTATATTCGGGTATATTATCGTGCATAAAAAGCTGCAGCGAGTCGCCTTTCAGGCCGGTTACCTGGCTAACCAGCAAAGGCGTATAACGCGAGTCAATGTACCTTTGCTCCTCTGCCTTTTCATATATTTCCTTGAACTTTCTTTTCTGCTTTTCTCTCCTGGAAAAACGGGTAAAGGGGCTAAAAGTTATTCCAAAGCCCTGGGGCGTATTATCGCCGGCCAGGTGGGTATTTTCCTTGTCGAGTATAAAACGGTATTGATTGCGGCGTTCAATCGAGTCCAGCTGGTAAGGCGTGTACTGGGCCGTTACTTCTACACTGCGCAGCATTTTGTTCTCCACCTCCAGCTGCACATTATGCGTAACGGTAGCAGCAGGGGCGGCAGATACTACCAAACTATCTGAACGGTAGCCAATAAAGGTAAAAACAATCAGGTCGTGGGGCTTTGCAGTAATGCGGTAAAAGCCGCCCTGGTCTGTAGTAGCTCTTTTACCGGTGGTTTTATTAATAATGGTGGCGTAAGGCAATACCAGGTTGTTATCCTTATCTGTTAACTGACCGGTGAGGGTTAACTGGGCCTGCGCCCGCAGCTGCTGCACCGCCAGCAGCATTATACTGCAAAGTATCAATGCGCTGAGGTATTTACTTATATGCATATTTTATTGGTTTCTAAAAGGTATACTATAGGGTATTAATATAAACAAGGTAGCCATCAAGTTGTTAAAAAAAACAAAAAATCCTCCCGGTACAGGAGGATTTTTTTATTCCGGGAAATTGCACCCTTTTAAGTGACAGTTACTATCGTAACATGTCAATTACTTCTTCGCGGGTTTTACCCAATTTCTTCTGAAGGTTGCCGATTAAACGGTCTTCCTGGCCTTCTTCATATAACAGATCGTCGTCGGTAAGGTCGGCATACTGTTGTTTCAAACGTCCTTTAATCTCATTCCATGACCCTTTGATTTGTAACTTATCCATAACATTAAAATTTATGGTGAACAATTGGTTATACAGGAATGAAAATCCAAAGACTATGCCAGCCGCACCTGTATGCGGGTGTTAAATGTTTGTTCCCCTCCGGGATG
>NZ_DASTRI010000155.1:0-54425 GCF_035761305.1 Chitinophaga sp.
GCCCTTATTGTGCCCAAAGTAGAGCGCTACTCGCAGGGCGCCGCCATCGACTTTTTAATACAGCGGCAGGGGGAAGACTGTTACATCACCACACTCGGCTACTGGAGCTATGCCCCTTTCTTTTATGCACAAAAAGAAAAGCCCGCCAATCCCAATTCCTATAACGAAGCATGGCTGCTGCACGGCCATATTGACAAACCGGTGTACTTTATCACCAAAGTAGACCGGGTGGATATTTACACGAAAGGCAATCCCGGATTAAAAGAGCTGTACCGCAAAAATGGGTTTGTGTTTTTGAAAAGAGAGTAACCTTTCCCGTCTTTTCCAGGCATTGATAAAAATATTTGTACCTTGTTGCCACTTTCTTCGCAGCACAGCATACCACACTTATATGCAGGTACTCAGTTTAACCTACCACCTGCCGTTCATTGGACTGGCCGGTCAATAAGAATGACGAACCAATTTGAGATATGGAAAATAAAAATCTGACTATTGATCCGAAAAGCCAGGAACCGCAAAAAAATGCGGAATTAATTGCCTGGCATTGGTATGATTTCACTTGTCCTTTTTGTTATGTAAGTAAAAGCCGGAACAATATACTTAAAGAAATAGGGTTCAATTTAGTGCAGCTGCCTTTCCAGGCGCATCCCGATGTACCCGCAGAAGGCATTTATATGGGCGAACGGCAAGGGCCCATGTATGACCTGCTTGCCAAAGAAGCAAAAGAGGCCAATTTGCCTCTCCACTGGCCGGTTCGCCTGCCCAACAGCCGCTATGCTTTAGCACTGGCGGAACAGGTACGAAGGCATAGGCCCGGGCTTTTCATCAACGTAAAAGACCGGTTATATGCCGCACACTTTGCACTAGGAGAAGATTTGGGTGCAAAGGAAGTGGTTCATAACTGCCTGAAAGAATCCGGCATAAAGGAGCAGGAACTAGAAAAATGGCTGGAAGGAGATAAGGCTTTTGCAAATCTTTTGCTTTCTCAAAACAGTGCTGAAAGCATAGGTGTAAGGGGAACGCCTGCGTGGGTAATAGCGGGCCAACTGGTCATAGGATTACAGTCCCGCGCATACTTTCAGCAATTCAGGAAGCAGGTTTATGAACCGTGATCACTTTTTCCCGGACAGCCACCGCAGCACGTTGCTCACGATCTTGTCATTAGATCCCAGCCAGCCTTTTATCTCTGTATAAACGGCCACCAGGGCGTTGTCCAGCTTTACCATGTATTTCTTTTTGCCTTCGCCAGGGCGGGCCATGTAGTGGGTAGCCCTGCGGAAAGGATGCGTTTCAACCGTATAATAATACAGCGCTATGGAACGGCGGAACTGGCCTTCGGGGCAGGTCATAGGTTCCGGGTGGCCGTGGTAAGAGTCGGCATCCGTATTAAAAATCACGCAGCGGTTAAACACAGGCAGCACCTTTTTCTCGCACGCAGTCATATCCGTGTTCCACAGCTCCAGTTTACCGCCCCACTCCTCCTGCCAGTCTTTATTTAAATATACCAGCACATTTACGCGGCGCTGCCAGTTGCGGTGATGCGGGTGCACGGTAAAATCGGCATGAATGTTCAGGTAACCGCCCCTGCCCGACTGGTGAATGCCGCCGCCTTCGAGCTGGTCATCTTTCTGCAGCCCGCCAATGCCGGTAAGAGCGCCCAGGAACTGCAGGAATGCAGGCGAGTTCAGCTCGTTGATAGTGCGTTTAATGTTGTCGGGCAATATATCCAGCTTGTTCAGCCCTTTCTTTTTTTCGTTGTAATGCACGTAGTTGATCCAGCCATCGGTTTGGTTAAGCTCATTGAACTCTGTTATGCAGGCATCCAGCACGGCAGGGTTCAGGAAATTTTCCAGCACAATGTGCGGGTAAGGACTGGCCTGCTGGTATTGCCGGCTAAGAAAAGGCAGATCGCTGTTCCATTTTTCCAGGTCAATCACCTGCTGCGTATCAGTGTAGGTTGCTTGCAAGGCCGAACGTGTTAGTTTAGTAATATATATACCTGTGCGCCATTGGGCAAAACTTCAGGGGCTGAAGATATAAAAAGAAATTACCAGGCACAGGTTGTCTTTATGTTAACAAATAAAGCATTGTAATGTTCATTACAATGCTTTACAGGATGGCTGTACTTATGCCGGCCAACCACCTCCTGCCGGCGGCGGCCATGATCAGCAGGCCGCCGCGGCTTTTATAATTGAAATACAGGCAGATGAGCTGGCGGAAGGAGCTGCCTTTAAAATTTGAGGCTGAAGTGGTGGGCTGCAAGCCTGAAGCCTTTGTTCAGGTACAGGCGGTGCGCATCGTGCAGGGTAAAGCCACTGTCCAGTATCACGCTGGTTTTACCGGTTTCCCTGGCCAGCGCATGTATATAGTCGAGCAGCGCGCCGGCATAGCCTTTACCGCGGAATGCAGGCAGCGTGCAAAGATCGTCTACATAAATAAACCGGCCGGCGAATAATGAGTACAGGTTACGGTAGCCTGCAAACGCGGCCACGGTATCATTATCCGCTATGTATAGCATATGATACCCCTCTTGCTGCATATCCTTCACCTGCTGCAGGTAATCCTTTTTTTCGAGGTGCGGCCGCAGCGTATGCACCACATCCCAGCAGGCATTGATTTCTTTTTCGCTTTGCGCAAATTTAACCGGATGCATATACGGTGCTTTAAAGTTCAGGGTGCATGTTTAATGATACGCCTATACGGTTCCAGGCGTTAATGCCAATAACCGCCATAATCACCTGTGCGGTTCCTTCTTCGCCAAACAGGGCTATGGCTTTATTATACAGCTCATCGCTGAGGCCATGCTGGTGTATAAGGGTAATTTCTTCGGTAATGGCCAGCAGCAGCTGCTCTGCTTCGCTGAATACATTGGGCGCTTCCCGCCAAACACCTACCAGGTAAAGCTTTTGAGGGTCTATGCCTGCCTTCAGGGCATCGTTGGTATGTTCGTGCACACAATAGGCGCAACCGTTAATTTGTGAGGCGCGTATCTTTATCAGCTCCCGGTGTTGTTTATCAATGCCGGTAGTTTCCAGGTATTTGTCCAGGCCAAACATGGCGGTGTAAGCGGCGGGCTGCACTTTGCCCATTTTTAATCTTGACATCTTCTTTCTTTTTTAAGTGTATAAAATATTAGTGGTTTAATATGCTGACGTGTGCCGGCTGCGCAGCGCATCTATGCTCCACCGGTAGCCCGGCAGGCAGGCAAGCAGCAGGCTGGCGGCGCTGGCGGTGAACACGGAGTAATTCAGCGGCGCCTGTATGCCCAGGGCCACCGTCATGCACAGCGCAAAGGTGAACAGCAGCAGTCCGCTGCCAATAGCCGCTATGCGGGTGTACAGGCCAATGATCAGCAGCACGCCAAAAACAATTTCCGCACCGGAAGCAATGCCGGCCAGTAAAGCAGCCACGTTGCCCGGTAAAAAGAACATTAACTTGCCGGCATATTGCATAAAGTTGCTCCAGCTGCCCCAACTCACATGCGGGCTGCCGGGCGGGCCCCATACGCCAAAACGGTCGAGCCCTGCCAGCAGGTAGCTGGCGCCGGTGGCTATGCGCAGGTACAGCTGTATGTATGTGTAATTGTTTTTCATAGCACAAAACTATTACGGCGTTGGCCTATCTTTATAGTCCAGATATAACAAACACGATAGTCCAGATGCTACCCTTTTCCACCCTGCTTCCCATTAACAAGGCATCCGCAATGCCGGTGTACCAGCAAATTGCCAACGGCCTCATTGGCCTTATCCGCGACGGCGTTATAAAGCCCGGCGCCTCCCTGCCTGGCAGCCGTGAAATGGCGCAGCTGCTGCAGGTGCACCGCAAAACCATTGTAGCTGCTTACCAGGAGCTGTTTACGCAGGACTGGATCACCACCATCCCCCGCAAAGGCGTAATTGTATCGGAACGCCTGCCTGAAATAAAGCCGCGCACTTTTAAGGCAGCCGCTAAAATACCGGCGTATGCAGGCAACACCGGTTTTACCTTTAACAAAATAGGCAGCTACCCGGGCGCGCCGGCCCGCCCGGGCGAACATCGCCTGATCATCAACGACGGTTTTCCCGATTACCGCATAGGCCCTGTTGACCTGCTCATACGTGAGTACCGCAGCCTTTTTCACAGCCCCGCTGTTAAGCATTACGCCGCCTATGGCGGTATGGCCGGCCCCCTGAGCCTGCGTAATGAGCTTACACAGTTCCTCACCGAAACCCGCGGGCTGAACATAGGCCCGCAAAATGTGCTGCTTACACATGGCGCGCAAATGGCCATCTATATCGCCGCCAGGCTCATACTGCAGCCCGGCGCCACCGTGCTGGTGGGCGAGCCCAATTACTTTATGGCGGATATGATATTCCAGCAGTTTGGCGCTAAGCTGGTACGCATACCGCTGGACGAAAACGGGATAGATGTTGACGCTATCGCCCGCATCTGCAGGCAGAAAAAACCTGCCCTGCTGTATATTATTCCCCATCACCACCACCCTACCACCGTAACCCTGAGCGCCGACCGGCGTATGAAGCTGCTGGAGCTGATACGCCGTTACCGGCTGCCGGTGATAGAGGATGATTACGACTATGATTTCCACTACAGCGGCGGGCCCATACTGCCCCTGGCCAGCGCCGACCATGAGGGGAATGTGATATACATCGGCTCCCTGGCCAAATCGCTGGCTACGTTTGTACGTGTAGGTTATATGATAGCGCCGGAGCACTTTATTAATGAAGCGGCCCTGATGAGAAGGATGATAGACATACGCAGCGATAACCTGCTGGAGGAAGCGCTGGCCGTGCTTTTCAGGAACGGGGACATGCAGCGGCACCTGAAAAAATCCGTAAAGCTGTACCATGACCGGCGCAATCACTTTTGCAACCTGCTGGAGCAGGAGCTTAAAGGCATTGTGCAGTTTCAGCAGCCGGCAGGGGGCATGGCCGTATGGGCGCAGTTCCATAAAAAACATCCTTTACCTGCCATTTCAGCCAGGGCCGCCGCCAAAGGCCTGCTTATCAGCAACGGCAGCGCCTACAGCTACGGCACCGTAAACCATAACGCGCTGCGCATGGGCTTTGCATCGCTGAATGAAAAAGAGCAGCAGGAAGCAATAGCAATATTGAAAACAGTAGTGTAAATGCAGCAGTTGGGATAAAAAGGCTAAATTAGTATAATGATGAAAACGCCTACCCCTCAAATATCCACGGTGAGCAGCCGCGTTATTGATCCATCTGAAAAAGGGCGCAGCAGGCCGGCCGTACCGGTTACCCTGAACGCCAACCCTGTTATGCAGGCAGCCCTGCCGGGTAAAGCGCCGCCGCCTTTCCGCCAACAGGCCGTACCGGTAAATGCGCCTTTACAATTTGCATTACGCGATGCCCGGGATTGGGTAAAAGCGAACAGCATCCAAACCGGCTATCCTGTGGGGTGGGCTCCCAACCCTACCGCGCCGGAAATGAGGAAGTATATAACAGCTAAAAAAGCGGGATGGAAAGACCTGCAGGATGCATGGAAAGCGCCGGGCCAGGGAAACGGCACGGCCAAAACCACTAAACCCAAAGCAAAAAGCACCACTCCTAAAACAAATACCACTACCCCCTCCAACGGAACCAACGGCCTTAGCGCCGCTGCTATAAAATGGCAGGAACGTAAGCAAAAACTGAGCGATAAAGTAGATGCAGCCAATGATGCTATTAAAAAGGCCACCAAAAACGTGGATGATTTTTATGAAAAGCTGCTGAATGTTCCGGCCAACATCCGGGTAAAGATTAATGACCTGGTAGATGCGGCAAAGGTAAAGCTCGACAAGGAACATTCACGGCTGGCCTATTTCAGCACTTCCATACTGGCCATTACCAAAGAAAAATCATCGCCTGTAAAAAAAGCAACTCCTGAAATACAAACCGCTATAATAAAGGATAGCAAAGGCGCATTAAGCCTGAAAATATCGGGCAACAACAGCAATGTTAACAACTTCCTTTCTGCTGAGCTGGGCGGTAAAACCCTTGAACAAGGCTACCAGAGCACCGTACGGCCTTTTCATGTAAAAAGAAAGGCCAGCGCGCTGGAAGATGGCTTTAAACAGCAGAAACCGGAAAGCTTAAAACGGATCAAGCTAACAGAGCTGCCAAAGCAGCCGAAAGTAGGCGACTTTAAAAAAGATAAAAAGAAGGACGTATTTGTTTTAAGGGACGGGTCGGGCAAACCTTATACGCCCAAGGAGTTTAAAAAAGCAATTAAAGAAGCTTTTGCCTATGACCTGCATAAAAGCACTAAAACACAATGGCAAAACCGCCAGCGCAAAGGCGCCCGGCACTTTGTTAAAAAGCACCGCAACAAGCAGCTAAACAAAGCGCCCGTAAGCGTGCCTAAGAACGCACTGGATATTCACGCGGAATCGGCCATACTGGAAGAATTAAAAGCACAGGCAAACAAAGCCATTATTGCGGTGGGCGGCACCAAAGTGGCCTGCACCGCCTGCCAGGCGTATTACACAAAGTATAAGCACGAAGGCCTGCTGGGCGATAACACCAGCTTTGCCTGGCTGTCCGAATCATCCATTAACCAGCTGGGTTTTGATGCCGATGAAGTAACGGAATACCTGGTTGCAATAAGGGAGATACTGGAAAAACGCCTGGCCGATCTCCGTTTCTTTGAAGGTAAATCCGGCACATTCGGAGAAGAGAACCTGGTAGAGGAAAGCGATATAGACACCGACTCTGAAGATGAAGACGCTATGGAAATTGCCACCCAAAGCAGCACGCTTAATAAATTGGCAGATGACGTAATGGATTTGCTGTAGTGCTCCTGCTGCACAACATCCTGCAGCAAGACCTTAACACGACGGCACAGCCGGGGCAGGCGGCGCTGCTTACAATAGGACTTACCGCAGGTTTAAAACCAGCTTTTTATCCAGCGTTTAAAACGGTATTTGGGCTTATTGTACTTTTTCCATTTTGCCGCCAGGCCAAATTCACGGCTCATGAAATAATAATCCGCATCTTTTTCCGGTATCACATATTTTGGATGGGTAATGTTTGTTAATGCGCTAACCGGCCGGTTGGCATTATGGCTTTCTTTCCACAATGTATGCGTGGCATTTTCCCCGAAACCTATGTTGCTGATGAGGTTTACATTGGGCGTAATGCACAGGCCATTTTCAAAAAGGGTGATCAGCTGCAGCTGGTGGTCCCATGCCTGCACACGGTGCGCTTTCATATCGTCAAAAATACCGGCCCATATGTCAACCAGGAAAGGATCACTGAATATTTTCCGCAGCTGTGGCTTTACTTCTGCTGTATCATAGGCACGCAGGTCCACATCATACTGTTTCCATACGCGGCGCCAGGAGGCCCACCCCCATATACTGCTGTGCTGTGAAAAGTAATAGCTGGCAGGGCCCCATGTTTGCCCGTCCTGCGAGTTGGTGCCGGTTACAATATACATACGCGTATCATAACGGTATTTTTCCAGCATGGCGTCGCAAAAGTAAAAGAAGCTGTTATGCGGCACGCAATCATCTTCCAGTATGATCCCTTCTTCCTCCTGCTCGAAAAACCAGTTAATGGCGGCTACCGGCGCACGCATGCTGCCCAGGTTCTGATCATGGAAAAGGGTTTGCACGGTACAGGGCCAGTTCACCTGCCGGATTATATCCCTGGTTTGCGCGCAAAGCGCAGCATCCGTAGGATGTTCTTCCCGTGGCCCGTCTGCCGCTACATACAACCGGGCAGGCTGCGCTGCTTTTACCTGGTCAAACACCTGCTGCGTGGTATCGGGGCGTTTAAAAATGATGAATAAAACCGGCGACTGCACCTTGTAGTTAGACATGCTGTTGCTTTTACGCGACAAATTTAATTTTTTTAATTTAGCATTCAATTCAGCATAAACAGCATCCACTTGATCAGTATTATTATTGCCACTTTTAACGCAGGAAAGTATATACACGATTGCCTTACTTCCATTATTGAACAAACAGCGGACCTTGAAGTGATTGTGATAGACGGCGGCAGCGCCGACGATACCGTTGCCATATTAAAATCGTTTGAGCGCCGCCTGCGGCTGCAATGGGTAAGCGAGCGGGATGCCGGTATTTATGACGCCATGAATAAAGGCGTACAGCGCGCCACCGGCAGCTGGATTTATTTCCTGGGCGCGGACGACCGGCTGCTGCCGGGCTTCAGCGAGCTGGCCGCCCTGCTCAAAGATGAGCATACGGTGTATTACGGCAATAACCTGCCTTACTATGGCAACCAGGAGCCCAACCGGTTATGGCTAAACGGAAAAATAGGCCGGTATGCCCTTGCCAAACGCGGCATCAATCACCAGTCCATTATCTATCCCGCAAAAATATTTGAGAAATACCGGTATGAGCTGCGCTACCGGGTGTATGCGGACTATGCCCTGAATATAAGGGTATGGGGCGACCGCGCCTTTAAGAAAAAGCACTTCCCAATTACCATTGTACGTTACGATATGACGGGGTTTTCATCCATACCGGACGACCGTGCCTTTAAACAGGACCGGCTGAAGATCATCCGCGAGAGCATGGGCTGGGGCATGTACCTGCGTATGCTGTATAAACGCTGTAAAGAAAAATTGCAGGGCGAAGGCGGCTACTGGGATGCATAACCCTTAACCGTGAAACAGCTTCTTCCATAACTTACGCCCGGGCTTGCGGGCGTTTTTCATATCCTCTGTGCGCGCCTTGCGCAGTAAAGAATAACGGCTTTCAAACTGCTGGTAAAAGGCGTGGCCGGCTGCTTTCAGCGCTTCGTTGTAAGCAGTGTACAGCGGCTGCAGGTCGGGCCTGGCGGCCAGTGTAAAACGGTTGTAGTAGTGCAGGGGCAGCTCGTTGCCGTCTACCCTGAATGAGCTGAAGTGGTAAAACAGCAGCGCTTCGTTTTCATTTACCACGTACTTACCCTGCTGCAGGCTCAAATACCTTTCGTGCAGGTTCCAGGGCGCCATGTTTGCGCCCCTGTGCTGCAGGATGTGCGCGGTGTTGAAAAAAAGCGGCGCATGGTTCACCGGCAGCTGGTCTACAAAAATTCCTTTTTCCACTGCAATAAAACCTTCTTTGTAGGTATGCGCTTTCCACCAGCTGGTAAAGCGGTGCGCCGTTTCGCGGTTGCTTACGCCGGCAAATCCCAGGTTATAAATGCCGTAGTTGAGGAAGGTATGTTCGGCCGGTGTTTTACCGTCAATGGGAATGGGAGTATAAATATGGGGGGTTAGCAGAATATCGGCCCTATCCAGCGCTTCATATAATATGGTCAGCGGGCTGAAAACCTGTATGTCAGGATCCAGGTACAGCACTTTGTGCATATGCCTTTCGTGCAGCAGGTATTCAATAACGCGGGGCTTTATGCAGGTGTTCAGCTCTATTATATTATACTTCAGGGCCAGCTGCTGTATGGCAGGTTCTATATCCGCAATGGGTATTACCGCATCGGCCAGGCTGCTGTAATCTATTTCCGGTATTTTTTCATCACATAAGAAAATATAAAAGGGATCATCCGGCTGATGTTCTTTTAACGACATGCCCAGCACTTTGGCCTGTGCCAGGTAGTTGTTGGAGCATATGGTGAAAGCAACCTGCATATTTAATGAAATGTATTTATCTTTAACGTTCCAATTGCTTACATGAACTCAAGTATTGACGTTGTTATACCATCTTTTCGGCTGAACGAAAAGTATATTCTGCCAATGCTCCGCCTACGAAAGCCTGCGAATGTAAATATAAAATTTTACCTGGTTGCAGATAATCCTTCCCTGGTGCCTTCACCGGCCATACAATCAATGGTGAACAACGGGGAAGTGTTCCTGTTTGTAAACCCGCAGAACCTGGGCTCGGGGCTTACACGCAACAATGGTATGCACCAGGGCAGCGGCGAATGGATCCTGTTCCTGGATGATGATGTAGTAGTGCCCGATAACCTGCTGGAAATATATGCCGAAGCAGCCCTGCGCTACCCGGAGGAAATTGGTTTTATAGGGCTGGTGCACCTGCCCCCGCCGCATACTGCATTTACCAGGGCCCTCACCGTCGGCGGATCACTGGACATATTCAGTATTGCGGCCCAAAAGCCGTCGTTCGCATGGGGCGCTACCGCCAACATGATGATACGGCGCAGCGCCATGGGCAATGTGTCATTTACCGGCAAAATCCCTAAAACCGGCGGTGGTGAGGAAGTGGATTTCTTTTTAAAAGTGCGCGAGCGCAACAGCTACCGTAACTATAAATGCCTGCCCGAAGCTGCGGTACAGCATCCCTGGTGGAACAACGAGCGGCCCAATTTCAAAAAGCCTTTTTATTACGGCAAAGGCAACAGCTGGCTGGGCGACCTGAACCCCCGGTATGCCTACTACGATTTTCCCAATACACCCGAAACACTGCTGCTGTGCGCCCTGGCGCTGGTAGTGCTGCTGCTGGTAAAACCCGCATGGGTATTGCCTTTGCTGGCATTTATGGCCGGCGTTGTAATGATAGAGCTGGCGGCCAGCATAGTGCAGGCGCTTAAAAGAGGCGCCAGGGCCAGCGCACAGGAAATGCTGTATATTATTACACTGCGCCTGGTATATGAAACAGGCGTGTTATGGGGAAAGCTGTCGCGCTACAGGTTTTGGAAAATAGGCGAACGGTTCCACGACGATGGCATCATCAACAAAGTATACTTTTACCGTTCCAACACCTATAAAATTGTGAAGTGGGTATTATACCCGCTGCTGGTGCTTTATCTCCTGCAATATTTCCTTTAAACTTCGGCATAACCGTTCATGCAAAATACCAGCTTGCTGTTCAGCGTTTCGGTATAGCGCAGCTCATTTACCGTTACCTGCGATTTGTTATGGTATTCATGATACAGGTGAAAACAAACAGCCGCCAGCTTCAGGCGTTTTTTGCGCACACCGGCATGTATAAGGCGCGCGGCAAACTCACAGTCTTCAGAACCCCATCCAAAGAACAGGTTATTATACCCGTTAATGGCAATAAAATCTTTTCGCCAGAAAGCCAGGTTGCATGCTTTGGTATTATCAGAGCTGTAAGGGTTTGCTTTTACAATAAAGGAAAGCGCGGGTAAGCGCAGCGCGTTAAAACGGCTTTTGATGCCTTTGGTGAGGAATCCTAACCGCGTGCTTTTGCTTTGCAGTATGTGCCGCGTGGTGGCCTCCCCTACCATGGCGCGCGCGCCCTGTACAAAATGGCCTTTCTCCGCTTCTTTTATATGATCTTCTATAAAACGCGGATGCATTATAATATCGCCGTCAATCTCAATAATATAATCCGATGTGGATTGTTTGATCGCTTTGTTAAGGATGATGCCCTTGCGGAAGCCCCTGTCTTCGTGCCAGGCATGCTTTAAGGGGATGTTCAGGATGCTGCGGTACTTATTGATCACGCGCGTGGTGTCTTCTGCAGAACCATCATCGGCGATCAGTATTTCATCCGGTAATTGCGTTTGCTGTAACAGGCTCAGGAAAATTACTTCCAGCGCTGCCGGCCAGTTATAGGTAGCAATTAATAATCCAACTGAGAAGTTCCTTTTCACCATCCTGTTTCGGGTTTTGGTTCAATAAAGAATTTGCTAGCAATAGCGCGTTCATAGAATCGCATTACAATCCGGTTTATGCTTACAGTTACGGGCAGCTTATTAAGCTGCCTTAATTAGTACAACGTAGTACAATTTAATTTGTTACACCTGTTTTTAATTTGCGCTGAAAGTCTGCATTTCTATCAGCTTACGGTACAATCCATCCTGCTCCAGCAACTGCACATGGGTACCTTGTTCAACAATATTGCCATTATCCAGCACAATGATATGGTCTGCATTCTGGATCGTGCTTAAACGGTGCGCAATTACCAGCGATGTACGGTTTTTCATGAGATTGTTCAACGCATCCTGCACCATTTTTTCCGACTCTGTGTCCAGCGCGGAGGTTGCTTCGTCCAGCAACATAATGGGTGGATTATTCAACACTGCGCGCGCTATACAAATGCGCTGGCGCTGCCCGCCTGATAGTTTAACGCCTTTATCCCCAATATTCGTCTGGTAACCCTGCTCGGTTGCCAAAATAAAATCATGGGCATTGGCGATCCTGGCAGCAGCCTCAACCTCTTCCATGGTGGCCCCTGGCTTACCAAAGGCGATATTGTTAAAAATGGTATCGTTAAATAAAATTGACTCCTGGTTTACAATGCCCATTAACGCCCGCAGCGAGTCGGTGGTAACAGACCCGATGTTCTGCCCATCTATCAGTATGGCGCCGGACTGCGGCTCTATGAACCGCGGTATGAGGTCCATAAGGGTTGATTTGCCCGCGCCGGAAGGCCCTACCAGCGCAATGGATTTTCCTTTGGGAATGGTAAGGCTTACATGGTTGAGCACCATCCGCTCGTTATACGCAAAGCCTACCTGCTCAAAACGGATGGCTTCCCGGAACTGGTGCACGGGTTTGGCGTCCGGCGCATCTTTGATCTGTGACTGCTGGTCTATCAGCGCCAGCACCCGCTCTCCTGCGGCCAGGCCGGAGTGGATGTTGCTGAACGAGGTAGAGATGGCTTTGGCCGGCCGCATGATCTGCGAGAACAGGGCAATATAGGCGATGAAGGCCGCCGCATTCAGGCTGCCGTTGTTGGACAGCACCAGCGAGCCGCCGTACAGCACAATGCCCGATACCATAACAATGCCCAGGGTTTCAGATACCGGCGACGCCATGTGCTGCCGCCTGGTCATAGATCGCATGATGCCGGAATAGTGCAGGTTCTCTTCATGGAAACGCTTTTTTATGTAAGGCGTTGCGTTAAAGGCCTTGATGATCTTAATACCGCCCAGGGCCTCCTCCAGGTAGCTGATCATGGTGCCGTAAGAGGTATGCGCTGCGGCTGCCTGCTCTTTCAGGCGCGAAACAATCCTGGAAATAATGAACCCGGCTATGGGTATAATAACCATGGATGCCAGGGTAAGCTTGTAAGAGATAATGAACAGCATTACCAGGTAAGTAAGCAGCGTTAAAGGCTCTTTGAAAATCACCTGCAGGGTGCCGGTTACGGTGTACTGCACCACCTGCACATCTGCCGCTATTTTGGCAATGATATTCCCCTTGCGCTCCTCGTTAAAATAGCCCAGGTGCAGATCCATTACATTATTAAACACGGCTTCGCGGAGGTTCAGCAAGGTATGGATGCGCAGGTTTTCCATGGTGCGTTCGGATAAATACCGGAATATATTCCCGATCAACACCGATACCACAATGGTAAGGCACACGAACTGCAGCGTCCGGAAAAGCCCATGCTCGGCATTGATCTTCATAGAATAGTAATTCAGCATTTTAAAAACATCGTAGAAATGCTCCGGTTTGGCTATTGCCGCCGCGTTTTCATGCTGCCCGAACAGCGTGGTCAGCAAGGGGGCCAGCAGGGCCAGGTTTAAAGCGCCAAACAGCACTGCCAGCAATGTATAAATCACATACGGGATAGCATACCGCCCTATTGGCCTGGCAAATGATAATAACCGGAAATACGTCTTCATCTATTGATTATTATAAATATATATATAAAACTCAAAAATTAATAATTATTTAACCCGAAATATAAGGATAAAGGGCTGCGATAAGCAGGAACTTTCCGGCCGGGTTGTAAAAACAGGCTGGTTGCTGCAGGCGTCAGGACAATACAGCCCTGCACTTTTGGATAAAGTTACCGGAAAGCCCGTCCCTCGAATTAAACGCGTGGTAAATGGCATTGTTGTAGGTAGTGCCCAGGCCAAACTCAGGATGCTCGGGGTGGTACAGCCGCCACTTTACTTCTTCAATAGCAGTGGGCCACCAGTACCTGGTATGGCCGCCGGCGCGGGTAATATGCTCGGTAAGGTTTTGGCCCGCATCCATGTCGGGTGTGGGCCGCATGTCGGGATAATGCAGCTCTTTCAAATAAGCGGTGGATATGGCAAAAAAGAAGGGAGAAACGTACAGATTTTTCCCGTTGCGCAGGTGGTTGGCGGTTTGCGCGGCTCCCACAATAGTGCGGGGTTCCAGCAGGTCGGCCAGCAGCAGGGCCAGCCACTCCCGGCAAGTGGGAATACAGTCAATATCAAAAAACAGCAGGTAGTCTGTATCTGTTACTGTTCTGCAAATGTGGTTCAGGAAATCGCCGTGGTCCAGCTTTTTATCCATTACCTGGTTCACGGTAAAACCAAAATGCTTAAATACTGCCCGCTGGTATTCAGGCACCTCCGGGTTGATGTTATGGTTATAAAATGAGAATATTTTAAATAAAGCCTGTTGCTGCTGCGCCTTTTTTCCGAATAGCATATTATTATTTAGTGCTGTTAATAAAATCCTGATTGGGTATAAAACGCTGGTTGGCAACGTTAAGTTACTTTCAGATACTTTAAAATTTTATTTACCGGTTCCGGCAGCGGTTTATCCAGCGCCATGTAAACCCCGGCATGCACGCTGATATAGTTGATGAGCGCCGCGGTTTTAAAGAAACTGGCGCGCCACCGTGACCGGAGGAATTGCTTAAGCGCCTGGCGGGAGAATTTGGCGGCCGGCAGCAGCCGCTGCTCCAGCTGCTGCCGGTGCTCCGGGAACACCTGCAGCAGGCAGGTATCGTAACAAACCCCCGTGCCGTAGGCCAGGCGGTGCAGGTATTGATAGCTACAGCGTTTGCCGGGTATCATGTGCTTTATTTTCAGCAAGGGGGCAATGCCGGCTGCATATCCTTTACTGATGCAAAGCAATACCATCTGCGTATCGTCGCCGCTGCTAAGCAGCCTGCCTTTACGGCCCGGTAAGGTTAGCTGCCCCTCCCGGATGCCGGCTACATATGCTTTCAGTAAAAGCGTATGTATGCACAGGCCTGTACCAAAAGGATAGCAGGGCTGCCATCCCGGTAAGCGGGCATAGGCGGTTTCCCCTTCATGCCGCTCCTGGAATGCAACGCGGGCGTAACGCTCAATATCGGCCGCAATGCCGTCAATAAACTCCACCCATACGTGGCCGGGGCCCCAGGCGCCTACGTTCGGGTACAACGTGTGCAGCTGTTGAAGGCCCTGCAGGTAATCGCTGTCGGGCTCATTATCATCATCAAAGAAAACAATGTGCCGGCCGGCAGCTGCTTCAATGCCGGCTATACGGGCATATTTAAGGCCCTGCTCCGGCGCGTGCAGCAGCCGCATGCCCGGTATTTGCCGCAGGTGCGCCTGTACAAAGGGCAGACTGGCCACCGGTACGGTGCTGTTATTATCTACCAGTAAAACTTCTGTTGAAATATTATGGCGGTTAAGCTGCGCCACTGCACGCAGGCAGCGTTGTAGTAAGCGTTCGTCAGGATTATAGGTACAAATTACGATGGAGTAATCTATATCACGGTTTTCCAATACCATCTGCTGTCATTTTCCGGCGGCAAGATAGTAAAAAAACGAGATGCCGGGCAGTTTTTGCCCGGCATCCCAGCATAGCTATACTGCCGGCTTCCGGAAAAGCCAGGCATAACATTACTACATGAACGGCTATACGTTAAGCATTCTTTTTATTGGAGCCTATCAGCAATACCACGCCTACTATAGCTACAACGCCGCCGGCGTAGGTAGGCCAGCCCACCCATTTGTTCTCTTTCTTATTCACTTCCACAGGTCCAAGATCCACCACCTTTTTTTCCGTTTGTACGGAAAAACCGCGTATTACGATCATGGCAATACCGGCAATAACGAGAATAATGCCTAATGTTTTCATAACTGGTTGTTTGTTTGGCAATGTATATATCAATCGCTATGCCATAAGCAGCCTATTCCCTTACAATAGGGTAATTCCGGAAATTTCGGAAATGCTGCTTAATTTTGAAACACAGCGCTTTAACGCATACTTATGTTTGCACCACTTTTTAATTACCTGTCATCATTCCAGCCCATTCCGCCGGCAGACCAGGTGCTCATTAGCCGTTACATTCACAGCCGCAGCGTGCAGGAAGGCGGGCTATTGCTGCAGGAAGGCAGGCTGGCGCGGGAAATGTTCTTTGTTTGCCAGGGCATACTCAAGATTGTATCTGTTAACGGCAAGGGAAATGAGGTTACACAGTTTTTTGTAAATGAAAACCATTTCTGCACCATCCTGAACAGCTTTAATAACGAGGTGCCGGCCAATGAAAGCATTAAGGCCGCCTGCCCGGCAGATCTTATTGTATTTCCGCGGGAGGGCCTGTGGGAAATATACCGGCAGCTGCCTTATTTTCAAACGCTCATTCACCACATTACGCAACAAACCCTGCTGGCTAAAATAGCTGTACGCAATGCATACATGGGGGAAGATGCAGCTACCCGCTACCAGCATTTCATGGAGCGGCAGCGCGATATAGCGTTGCGTGTATCGCTTACCGATATAGCCGCTTACCTGGGCATTACGCCGCAGTCGCTGAGCCGCATTCGCAGGCAGCTGCGGTAATGCATAAAAAAAGGGGCCGTACAATAGGTACAGCCCCTGCGAATTATAATGGGTAAGTAAGGTACAATGTTTTTCCTGGCACCAAATTAATACAATTTTTGCATTTGCGTACTACTTAATAATGATAGTTGTTCATAATTGAACCTCCCCGCACCTTATGGCATAAAAAACCACGCGCAGCGATCTGCGCGTGGTATACCTGTTATTCATCTATTCAACGCTAACGGATGCGTTGCTCTTCGGCATCCGCGCCGCCTGTTGAGCGGCTACGCTTTTCATACGTTTTGCCAAAATTGTAAGTAAAGGTCAGCTGCGCAACACGGGAGTCACCTTTATTGCGGTAGTGGCCCGTGGCGTTGGTAAGGTTATTAATATCGCCGTAGTTAAGCCGGCTGTAGAAAATATCGTTTACCGACAGTTTCAGCGAGCCTTTCTTTTGCAATATCTTTTTTTCCAGCGCGCAGCCAACCGCCCAGAAATCGCCGAGCACAAACTGCAATGCAGTGATCCTGCCGCGGTAAAGCCCCTGCAGCTCGGCATTCCAGGTACCTGAAAGCTTACCCTGCAGGGTAATGTTGGTCACGTAGTTCATGCCATCCACATCCAGCACATTGCCATACAGGTTTCCTTTAAAACGGGCGTACTCCCCTATGCCAAACCAGTGCAGCGTAAGCCATTTTAAAGGCTGCAGGTTGGCATTGGCCGACAGCGATACGTAATTGCTGTTGCCTACGTTAGCCGGGCGGCTGTAAAAACGGTCGCCGCGCGCTTCTATGGTTTCCCCCTGCTCGCCGGTGTAATGGGAATAGTTGAGCTTAATGGTAAGCTCATTACGGTACACCCATGAAAGATCCAGCGAATGGCTGATAACCGGCTGCAGAAAAGGATTGCCCACGTAATACATAAACTTGTCCAGCGGGGATATGAACGGGTTCAGGTCATTAAACCCCGGCCGCTCTATGCGTTTGCTGTAAGAGAGTATAAACTGGTGAACAGCTGCGGAATCGGTTTTATACGACAGGTACACGGTCGGGAACAGGTTGGTATAGTTGCGTTTAAATGCCGAGTCGGATTTTACCGCGTTGCCCAGCTGCCGCCCCTGCATAATAGTGTTTTCCAGCCGCAGGCCTGTTTGCAGGGAAAACTTTGCCCACTCTTTACTGAAGTTGATATACGCCGCATTAATATGCTCCTTATACAGGAAATGGTTGGTTTTATCGTAGTCCGGCGCGGTAATATCTTCAATGGTAACTGAATAATCGGCCTGGTTATCTGTATTGATATAACTGGCTTTAACGCCGCCTTCTATTTTGGCGCTCTTTTGCAGCGGATGCGTGTAATCGGCTTTCACGCTGTAAATATTAATAGCAGATGGTATGCTGCCGTTCAGCTGATCCTTTCCCTTCAGGGTGCTATCTGCATAATAGCTGGCGTTTTGAAACAGCTGGTCTGTTTGCGACTGGTTGCGGATATAATCCAGGTCAACACCCAGGGTGCGGCCGGTATTGCCGTACTGGTGCCGGTAGTTAAGGTTGGCAGCACCTCTTTTAAAAGTGCGCACATCCCGGTTGTGGGCAGTAACCAGCGAGTCCAGCGTATGAACGGGGCTGTACAGCGAACTGTTATTGGTTACCAGGCCGGTTGCTTTATAGTAGCTGCCGTTCAGCGCCACACCAATGGTGGTGTTTTTATCCATATAATAATCCATTCCTGTTTTCAACGAAGGGGAACGGTTATAGCGGTTAATGTAGGAGAACTGGTTAAAGTACGACCGGGGACTGCCGTCATCATTACGGATGCTGCGGGTGATCAGCAGGTCGGAGAAATTATGGTTATAACTATAGCCTGCGCTTACAAAATAGTTAAAGGCATTGTTGCGGAAATTGAGGTTCAGGCTGTTGAAGTTCTTGGGGTAAAAGCCCTGTCCGTAAGTAGTGGAAAGGTTGCCGTTGAAGCCGCGCTGTTTCAGCTTTTTGGTGCGTATATTAATAACGCCTGCATTGCCGGCGGCATCATAACGGGCAGGCGGCACAGGCATGAGCTCAATAGCTTCGAGCGTGCCCGAAGGCAGCGACCGCAGGTAAGCCGCCAGCTGGCTGCCGGATAAATAGGTAGGCTTATCGTCAATATAAACAGTAACGCCCGATTTACCCAGCAGGCTAATGTTGCCATCCTGGTCAACCAGCACGCCGGGCGATTTTTCCAGCACATCCAGCGCGCTGGTGCCGGCATTGGAGATAAGCGCATCCACATTCACAATAGTGCGGTCAATGCGGGTTTCCACAAAAGGCTTGCGGGCGGTTACCTGCACATCTTTCAGCTGTGTGGCGGCGGCAGGCTGCAGGGTAATGTCGGGCAATACGCGGGAGGCATACAGCTGCAGGGTATCGCTGTAATAAGCAGCATAACCAATATATGTAACGGCTATACGATAAATGCCCGGCTGCTGTACCGGCAGGCGAAACCGGCCCTGCCCGCTGGCTACAGCCGCCTTTACCAGCATAGAGTCGGCGGCCTGCAGCAAGGTAACCGTGGCGCCTGGCACGGCCTGGCCGGCGGGGTTTTTCAAACGGCCGCTCACCTCAGGCATTTGCTGCGCGTAAAGGCAATATGGTAGCAGCGCCATGCTGCATAGCAGCAGGCAACGGATTAATTTCATAAAGGGCGGTTTAGCGCGGGCAAGGCAATGCCGGTTCACCCGCGGATGAATGAATGGGAATTGTAAGTAAAGGCTGTTGGTTAATTATCAATGTACACGCTTGCAGTAGTGGTGCCTCCGGACTTACTAAAGTAGATATTGTCGTTAGGGTGTTTGATATATTTTTTCTGGTAACGCCTGGTAACTGCCTGGGATTGCTTTTTACCGTTTATAATGAACTTGTCGTTATCCAGGCGAAAAGACACTTTGTTCTGTTCTTTTACCAATCCTTCGGCCGCCAGGTCATCCAGCAGCTGCTCTGCCAGTCCCTTCTGCGGTGCAACAGGCGGCTTGGGATTAAGCGGGGCCTGTGCTGTTACAATAGGGCGGGTATTTGCGTTGACAGGGGCCTGGGGGCTCAGCGGAGCTGGCAGGCTTAAAGATGTTTTTGTATTTAAGGGAGGCCGGGCCTTCAATGCCTGCTGGTTGATTGTATGTTGCTGTTTTTCGCGGTCGCGTTCCGCTGCATTTTTTTGCTGTTCCGCAGCCGCCGCGTCCATTTGCCGTTGGTGCGCCTGTTGGTTCATGACCTGTTGCTGCTTTTGGCGGTCGCGCTCCATAGCCTCTTTTTGCACTTCAACCTGCCGGCGGTCACGGTCACGCGCTGCATCATCTGCTTCCATTTTCCGGAAAATAGCATTTACATCGGCGTATTTAAAGGGCAGCTCATTGTCCGGCACTTTCACACCATCTATCGCTAAGCCGGTAGTACGGTTATCATCAACATATATTTTATACTCCTTTCCGCTGTAGGTGGTTTTAATGGTGCCGGTGTAGGTAGTGTTGGGCTTGTGCAGCACCGGTACGGTATCGTACTGCGCGTTGTATGGCTGGTAGCGCGCATCGTATGGCTGGTAGGTTTGCCGTGGCTCTTGGTAGCGCGCTTTATAATCAGTAGCCAGTGTTTGCAGGGCAGCGCTGTAAGGCGCTATCTGCGCGGGGTTGTCGCCCGCGCGGTACACGGTTTTCCCGTTCACTTTCAGCAGCACTATTTGATCAGTCGCATCTGTTTCTGCCTGGTACAGCACCTGCGCGCGTTTAAACAGGTATATCATATAGGGCTGCCCGTTACGCTGTTCCGCAAACTGCAGTGTAGTGCCTTCGGCTACTCCTTTGGGGTCCGGGGAACTAAACCGGTTCTTATCTTTTTCATTACCGGCGGCAGCGGCAACCGTACCGGCAGCAGCCTGGCTGGCCTGCGGCTGCGATGCTTTATGGTTATTATTGCGGTTATGGTTAACGGCGGCAACTGCCGGCGGCATTGCTTTCCTTACTACCGGGTGGGCAAACACGATTCCCAGTATGCCGATAAAGCTGAAGCAAACCAGCAGGAAAGATTTCTCCGCCCTGTTCAGGGTATTGTTATGCTGGCCCAGGATGCGCTTTACACGCGCCAGCAGCTGTTTCTTTTTACCGGGAAAAGCCATGGCATACGGCGAGCCGGTGGCCAGGTGCAGCTCCTGGAAGCTAACCAGCGCCTGCACATATCCTATTTTGCTTTGCGTGGCGGCAATGGCCATATCATCACAGCAATGCTCACGCTCTTCACGGATGCGGGCAGAAAGCCATAGCAGGGCCGGATTAAAAAAGAAAACAGTTTCTGCAAAATGCTGCACCAGGTTTACCAAAAAATCGCGGCGGCGAATGTGCGCCAGCTCATGCAGCAGCACGGCCTCTACCTGCTCCGGCGGCAGCTGCGCCATTAAGCCCACCGGCAGCAGTATTAACGGCTTTAACATGCCCAGTACTGTAGGTACCTTTACCATGGCCGACTCCAGCAGCTGAATGCGTTTGCGCAACCGCAGCCTGGCAGCCAGCTGCTGCAGCATGTTTGCCAAAGCTGCATCGGGAGCAGTAGTTTTATAATAGCGGATGCGCTGCATAGATACCAGTCCGCCGAACAGCCATAACAGCTTACCGGCAAAAATGATAAACCAGGCCATTACCAGCAGCGGCGCATGCTCATTAAAATAGGTGATAAACTTTTCAATAAAACCAGGTGCTGCAGGATCGTTAACAACAGGCGTGATTTGCGGAATGGCGGCGGCCGCAGGCGTTACGGGTACGCCAACCGCTGCTGTTTGCTGCAGCGGCGCAACACGGGTTTTATGCAGCTCATAAAAAAAAGTACCTGCTGCGCTGCCTACCAGCATAAAAAACAGCAGGGTAAATATATTATAACGCAGCGCAGGCTTTGCCTTACGGGTGCACAATATCAGGATGCCTGCCACCATGGCCAGTATAAACCCCTGCCATAAGGAGTGTACAAGGGTCCAGCCAATAGCGCGGACCATATCGGTTGATAAGGTGTGCATGTTATATTGATTTACAGGTTAAAGCTTATCCGGGTCAATTTTATTCAGCAGGGCCTTTATTTCATCCAGCTCACTCTTCGATGTTTTCTTATTGCCAAGCAGTTGCAGCAGCAGCGTAGTGGCGGAACCGTTAAACGTAGCTTCCATGAAACGGTCCAGCAGCAGGCCTTTGGTAGATTTCTCCTCCAGCAGCGGGCTGTAAACGTGCTTCATGCTGCGTTCGTCCCGGGCCAGCATGCCCTTTTCCGTCATGATCTGCATGATTTTCAGGGTAGAGGTATATTGTACCGCGCGCTTGCCATCATTCAGCTGATCATTCACAAAACGTACGGTGGAAGGGCCGTGCTGCCACAACACCTGCAGTATTTCCAGCTCGGAGCGGGTAGGCTCCGCAGGCGGATTGGGTTTACGATCTTCTTTCATGACCCTAAGGTACGAATACATTCGTACGAAACAAGTATAAGGTTGGTTTTTTTTAAAAAAAGTTACCCCTCTCCCCCTCCCGGGGAATTAATAATGAATAATTAAGAATTAATAATAAGAGGGCGATGTTAAACAGTGGAATAACGGTGGCTTTACAATGCGGTGATGGGGATGGGGATGGTGATGGGGATTGCTATTCCGGCGGTTTCTTAAGCGGTTTATATAAGCTGAATGCCGGATCAGGAGAGGGTCGGGTGACGATGATATGCTGGCGATGCGGGGCTGTATGGTGGTAGGCTGCCTTTTAAATGAATATAAGCCGTACTTTTATTCCTTTAACCCGGTTCTGCGCCAATGAAAAGATTATATGCCTGGCTGTTGCCGCTGCTGCTGGTAGCTGCGGCAGCAGGCGCACAGTCGAAAATAGACTCGTTTGACATTCATGTGCTGCAAAACATTGCAGCTGCCCGCACACCGGGACAAACCGGCTTTTTCAGGTTCATATCCAACACCAACGACTATATGAATGTAGCCATACCGGCCGGGCTGCTGGTAGGCGGTATAATAGACCATAATGCCGGTATGCGGCAAAATGCCCTGTACGTGGCCAGCAGCACCGCCGCCACTACCCTGCTTAATACTGCTTTAAAGCTCATTTTCAAACGGCCCCGGCCCTTTAAGCTGCATGTAAGCTTTACGCCGGTGTACATGCCCGGCGGCTACTCCTTTCCATCGGGGCACACCTCCTCTGCTTTCAGCACTGCCACGGCCCTTTCCAGGGCCTATCCCAAATGGTATGTAATTGCGCCGGCTATGCTGTGGGCCGGCACCGTAGGCTATTCCAGGATGTACCTGGGCGTACATAACCCCTCTGATGTTATGGCCGGGGCACTGCTGGGCGCAGGCACGGCCTTTGGCCTGGGATTTATACGGCCGTAGCACCGCTGAACCTGCCTAACTTAAACCAGGTGCGTAATACGGCGCTCCTGCCCTGCTTTTTCCTCCCCTGCTTTTTCCGGATCGCGCAACTTTTTTTCCGGATTGGATTAGCTGCCCCGTTTTTTCATACCCACCTTTGCGCCTTGAAATATTTCTATTACCATTCAGATGAAGCAACAGTTTTTCTTAGCATTCTTTTTACTGGGTACGCTGGCAGCGGCTGCGCAAACCGGCGCCATTAAAGGAAAAGTACTTACAGCCGACGGACAGCCGGCAGGATTTGTAACAGTAGGCATTGTAGGCACCAAAATAGGCACTATTACCGGCGAAAGCGGCACTTACCAGGTAGACCGCCTGAAGCCAGGCACCCATACCGTGCGCGTAAGCGCCATAGGCCTGGCTGCACAGGAAAAACAGGTAACCGTGGTTGCCGGACAAACAGTGGCCGTAGCAGATATTATACTGGAAGAGTCGGCCTCCAAGCTGAAAGAGGTGGTAATTGAAGGCCAGAAAACAAAGTATAAAGCCAGCGAACCCTCCAACACCTTGCGGTTAAAAACTTCGCTGCTGGAAACACCACAGAACATACAGGTGATCAGCGGCAAGCTGATTGCCGACCAGCAGATCACCGACATGCTGGAAGGCGTAACCCGCAACGTAAGCGGCGCTAACAGGGTGGAGCACTGGGATAACTACGCCCGCATTTATATGCGCGGTTCCAACATACCGGCCTTCCGCAACGGCATGAACGTATCTATGCCCTTTGGTCCCATGACCGAAGATATGAGCATGGTAGAGCGCATAGAGTTTGTGAAAGGCCCTGCCGGTTTTATGATGGCCAACGGGGAGCCCGGCGGTTTTTATAACGTGGTTACCAAAAAACCTACCGGCATTACAAAAGGTGAGGTAGGCCTTACCTTTGGCAGCTACGACCTGTACCGCGCCACCATGGACCTGGACGGGAAGCTGAGCAAGGATGGCAAGCTGCTGTACCGCCTGAACCTGATGGGACAGTCTAAAAACTCGTTCCAGCAATATGACTTTAACGAGCGCTACTCGGTAGTACCGGTGCTCACCTATAAGCTGGACGACCAGACCTCCCTCACCGCAGAATATACCTACCAGTACTCAAAGGTGCAGATGATTGGCGCCAACTACCAGTTTTCCCGCAAGGGCTATGCCGACCCGGATTTACCGCGCAGCTTCACCACCACCGCACCCACGCTGGAGCCGTCTAAAACAAACGACCACAGCCTGCTGCTGAACTTCCATCATGCCTTTAACAACAACTGGAGCATAACCGCACAGGTAATGTATGAGAACTATAAGCTGCGGGGCAGCTCTGTATGGCCCGGCGCTGCGCCTGACCTGGCCGGCAATATGCAGCGCGCCATGACCATATGGGATGTGGATGCCGTAAACCGCCTGGGACAAATGTATGTAAACGGCGAAGTGCGCACCGGCGGCATTACCCACCGCATACTGGGCGGCATTGATGTAGGTGAAAAGAATAACTACTCCGATTACGGGCAGTTTAAGCTGATAGATGCTGCCGCCACTTTTAATATTTATGACCCGGTGTATGCCGCTACCGCAGATATAACGCCGTTTGACCACAGCATACCGGTACGCCAGCGCACCGGTCCCAACACCTCTGTTTTTGTTACACAGCAATCCTACAAGGGGGGTTACCTGCAGGATGAGCTGCGTTTCCTGCAGGACCGTGTACGCTTAACCGTAGCCGGCCGCTACACCTACTCAAAAGATAATGACGGCACAGCCGTAGAGTCAAAGAAATTTACGCCGCGTGTAGGCTTGAGCGTTTCTGCAGACCACAATACATCCATTTATGCACTATATGACCAGGCTTTTGTGCCCACTGCCGGTTACGACAGTTCCAAAAGCCGGTCTTTTGTACCTGTAACCGGTGATAACATTGAAGTAGGCCTGAAACGCGACTGGTTCGGCGGCCGCTGGAACAGCACCCTGGCTGCCTACCGCATTTACCGCAACAACACGGTAACCGCCGACCCGGCTAACATTAACTGGTCAACCCAGCTGGGGCAAACCCGTACACAGGGCATTGAGCTGGACATCCGCGGCCGCCTGGCAAGGGGGCTGGATGTAACCCTTAACTACGCCTATACAGACTCTAAAATCACCAAAGACACTGATAAAGGCAAGATAGGACAGGTTACACCAGGCACTATCCGCAACATTGCCAACGGCTGGCTCTCTTACCGGCTGGAGAGCACCCGGCTCAAAGGCCTGGGCATTGCCCTGGGCGCGCAGTACCAGGCCGGCCGTTTTGCGTGGTACTCCTTTAGCGGCGAAACCCCGCTGACCGATTACTTCCGCATGGACGGCAGCATCTCTTACCAGGTATCGCGCTACAGCGTTAGCCTGAATGTAAATAACCTGCTGAACAAATACCTGTATTCAGGCTCTACCCTTACCGACAACAGCGGGCCTTACTACTTCTGGATCCCGGAAGCGCCGCGCAATTTCCGTTTAAATGTAGCATACCGCTTCTGATAGCAGGGGGTTATAAAATAAATGAGCGGGGGTATTCGATGGAATGCCCCCGCTTTGTGTTAAACCGGCCTTCATCCGTGCATTAAAAAGTAAAGGCCGGCCCTAATGGCCAGCCCTTTTGTTTATCCCCCACGATTTGCTAAAAAGTTACATGCGGTGTCGCACGTTTTCACTGTTCTATAGAAAAATAATTTTGTTCAAAGCGCTGCATAGTCCCTCGGGTGATCGCAGAACACTGCATGATAGCGTACCTGTTTGGCCGGCGCCGCCCCGGGTTGGCAGACCAGTTCTATCCACACACCCGGGCCGTCAATCCTCACATAATCGGTACTGGTGGTAAAGAACAAGCCTGCGTTACCGGTTACAGCACTCTTGTTGTTAGCGTAGGTTACATAAGTATCGGGCAGTTCACCGGCGTAGGTACGCAGCAATAAAGCTGCAGCAGCAGTGTCTAAATTACTGAGCCAGGGCTTTATAGCAGCCAGCACTTTTGCCTGCGATGCGGGGCTGAGCATTCCCACTTTCACGCCCTGCCTGATACATGGCAGGTAGCTGTTCTCACCCGTTGTCAGCAACACATCAGTAAAAGTAGTGGCTATTTTTGCATTGGTAAGCTGTTCAGGCGTAAAGGAGGCCAGCATGGCAGCCAGCACATTCTTTTCCTCTAAAAGCGGCACATTAGCCGTGTCGTTGGATGTCCATGACACCGGTTGTACAACCCTGGCTGTTCCTTTAAAAGCGTTGTTGGCATCAGCCGTGGCGGATAAGGTAACCGCACCGCCGCCCGGCGCACTCGCTGCTGCACGGTTCACCTCAGTATCACCATCCTTCTTTGAGCAGGCAAGCAGCAAAGCCATGGCAACAATCAGTGGTCCTCCTTCAAATGCCAACACGCTTTTAATTTTCATAACACCTTTTATTTAGCGTAAAACCATTCAACCGTTCACTAACTTCTAAGTACATACGCTATACCGGTTCCTAATGCCATTCAAATGATTCCGGAACAAAGATGACTAAAAAGGAAAAGCAGCTGGAAATAATTGGGGTGAATGTGCCCTATTCTGTGGTAAGGGAGCTAACGGTTCATCAGGTGCATAAAGTCGTTCTCATAATTGCTGCCCAGGGGTATCTCTTCTCCGCAATGCAGCGCAATCATTTTATTACGCACCGCGGCTACCTGTGAAAGGGGTACAATAAAGGAGCGGTGCACCCGTGCAAAGGCCGCGGGCGGCAGCTTTTCCAGGATGGTCTTCATGGTCATCCGCACTACCAGGGGCGTTTTATCTTTCAGGTGAATTTTAAGGTAGTTGTCCAATCCTTCCATAAAAAGAATATCGGCAAAAAATATTTTCACCAACCCGTAATCAACTCTTAATGTAATGTGATCGCTGCCTGGCGCAGCGGCGTTTTGCCGCAGCTGGTGAAAGGAAACGGCTTTTTCCATTGCCTGCCTGAAACGTTGTAAGGTGTAGGGTTTTACCAGGTAATCCACTGCGCTCAAGTTATAGCTTTCTGCTGCGTGCTCGCTGTGGGAGGTGGTGAATATAACCATCACACGGGCCGGCACACGCCGGTAAAAGTCGAAGCCGTTTATGGAAGGCATGTGAATATCCAGCAGCAGCAGGTCTACCGGGTATTTTTCCAGGTATTCAAATGCTTCCCCGGCTTTGGTAAAGGTTTTTTTTAGAGCTACTTCAGGAATATTGGCGCAAAAACCTTTAATAATTTCTAATGCAGGTGGTTCATCATCTAATGCTATCGCAGTTATCATAGGAGATCCATTCTCAGTTTTACCAGGTAGTGGTGCGCATCCTGGGAAATTTCAAGCAGATGTTTTCCGGGATATAGCAGCTCCAGTCGTTCCCTGGCATTGCTTACTCCTATTCCGCTGGAAAGCACCTGGTGCGGCAGCGCTACCTTATAGTTATGTACTGATAAATGTAACGTTTTTTTGTACAAATTTAAATGAACAGATATGGCGGAAGCTGCCTCGGGGTTAACGCCGTGCTTAAACGCATTTTCTATAAAAGTAATGAGAATGAGGGGGGCAATGCCCGCTGGCGCCGGCTCCTCCTGCTGCACAGTGCTGTGTATAATGGCAGTATTACCCAGGCGGAAGCGCTGCAGCGCAATGTAATGCTGAATATATTCCAGCTCGTCCTGCACGGGAATGGCCGGCTGCCGGGCATCGCTGGTAACATAGCGCATTAAGCCGGACAGGTGCACGATAGCATCCGGCGTATCGTCATCTTTCCGTACTGCCAGGGCATAAATGCTGTTGAGGGTATTAAATAAAAAATGCGGGTTGATTTGTGCATGCAGGTTAGCCATTTCCGCTGCATAATGCGCCTGTTCGGCCAGGTACCAGCGGCTGCGCACGCGCAGCAGCAGGGAGCCTAATACCACTACAACGAACAGGGAAATATGATGCCTGACGGCTGCCGGCTGTAAAGGATTGCGGCCGGTAAGCGCTGCGGGCAGCAGGCAAATCACTAAAAAACCAGCCAGCACCGATAGCACGTATAACAGCCGCCGCTTATTAAAATACAGCCTGGGAATAAGGATAAAATAATGCAGGTAAAAAAAGCCAAGCATCAGCACATTGGCAATTACCTCCCTTTGCATGGGCTTTGAAAAAAAGAAACCTGCCTGTCCTGGTGATGCATTGGATAGCCATACCGGCAGGCTTAAAAACAAAATGCAGCCGGTAATGTGTAAGATGGCATAGCCGATCGTATGCTTCATAGCACTGTAAAATGCGGCTATTCTGCGGTATTTTCCCGGTTTTGGGGTGAAATGGGGAAATGTTGGGGTGGCGGTAATTGCTGTAAATAATATAAGGCCGCACCGAATGCGGCCTTATATAACCTATTAAAACTCTACTTTACTTAGTCTGTTTATATTACAGTGCTTTCTCAAATTGCTGACGGGCGTTTTTGCCCCGAAGGTGAACAGTTGTAGCTGAAGTACAGGCTATAACAATTAGTTCAGCAGCGTATTGATACACTGGCAAAGCTGCGATTTGGTGAACGGTTTTTCCAGGAAAAGGTCGGCCCCGTTCTCAATAGCCACATCTTTTGCGGCAGCGTCCATGCCGGAGATCATAATAATTTTGGTGGCGGGATATTTATCTTTCAGGAAACGGATAAAATCCAGCCCCAAACCATCCGGCAGGCGGTTATCCAGCAATACTACAGCCGGCGGGTGTTGTTGAAAAAACTCCACAGCATCGGCAATTGTTTTTACATGCTCAATCTCCATTTCGCGTCCGTCGAGCAAAAGATTGATCAGTAAACACATTTCACCTTCGTCTTCAATAATTAAAAGCTTTTGCTTGTGTGTAACGGCAGTACTGGTATTGGTCATAAAAATGGTTTTTAGAAGTTAGCAGAAGAAGTATATAAAAAACCGTACCAATACCAACAGGCTTTAAAAAAGCCAAACCCCGTTCATCATTGCTACCCCGCAGGTAGTTTCAAAAGAGTTTACATAGTTATCCGGCGTGCGGTGCCACCACTGCCCCCACATAAGACCGTTGGAATTGCGGTAGGCCCAGGCTTGCGCGGCGTTGTAGTTCAACCATGATGAATAGGTGCTTTGATAGCCCTGGTCGTGCACAAACTTGCAGGCCCAACGCGCAAAGATGGCTTTAAAGCCCTGGCAGTCGTCCGTATCATATTCATCCGGCAGCAGGCCCTGTGCATTGCACATACTGTTTTTGGTATAGTCCATGGCTTTGGCGGCCATTGTTTTGTAGCCACCGGATGGATAGGCATTTTGCAGCAGGCTGCAGGCGCCTATAAAAGTGCCCTGGGTGTAGGTGCGCGCGCCTTCTGTAATAGTGCCTGCGGCATTTATAGCGCCCCTTACTTCCCCGGTGCCGGACGCATACAGCTTGCTCACCATCCAGTCAGTGATCATCTTCGCTTTATCGCGGTAGCCGGCGTCGCCGGTAGCCTGGTACAGGTACATGGCGCAGATGGCGGCAGGCGCATTTACACAGGCGTTCTTGGTGGTTTTGCCAGTGGTCCACCAAAGGCCGCCGCCCAGGTTAGTGTCCCATGCACGGGACCATACCATATCAAAGTTGTTTTTGGCCATATCCTTCATGCCGCCGTCGTTGGTGATCTGGAAAGCGCGTATGCACATCAGCGCTCCCCATATTACATCATCGTTATAAGTATTAGAGGTCCATAAAAGCCCATAGGCGTCGCGCATACCGTTGTACAGGTACACCATCTTGTTCCGCAGGTCCGGGTCGTTGTTAATAGTGTAGGCGTCGATCACGGTTTCAATAGCCTCTGCCTGCCGCCAGAAGTCCATACGGCCGCTGTGCGTTACGTCTGAATAAAAATAGGCTTTATAAGAAGGCCCATAGGTGCCATACTCATGGTAAAAGGCGTTGTTGTAGCATTGCATGGCCAGCAGCGCTTCTGACTTTGTTGGCTGCGCAGCGGCGGCAGTTGACGCAACTTCGCTGGCATTGCCGGCTGGCATTTTTTCCAGCTCTTTTACGTCTTTTTTTGCACAGCCAAACAGGGCAAAGATGATTAACAGGGCAGCCAGGCCGTTGCTGCAGGTGGACTTTTTTACACAATGTGGAATTTTCATGGTTTTCAATTTAAGATGTGAAGAAATGTGCTCCGTAATAAGTGCGCTGACAGTACTACCTGGTTAACAATAACGCAGTATCATAACAGTGGAACCGGGTTTTCTGGACAGTCTAACCATAAAAGACAGCCGGCAGCTGACAGATTACTTACAGGGAAAGAAAAAATTTTTCCGGTACAGGCAAACGGTCAGCTGCTGCATAATATGAATATCCTATACCGGCCGCAATATTTCTAACCGCCTGCACAGCCTTATGTTTCCGTGCCCTTGCCGGGCGGCAGGGCTGCACACCCAAACGCCATTAAACGATCCATCCAAAAAATATTTTCATCCGGCTATTGCGCAAGTAAATACTTGCGCTTATATTTGCAAGTAATTACTTGCGCATTATGAAAGCCAGAAGAGATGTGTACCAGGCCATAGCCGATCCTACGCGGAGGGCTATTATTAATATGATTGCGGCTAAGCCGCAGAATGTAAACTCCATTGCGGAGCACTTTAATGTAACCCGGCAGGCTATATCGCTGCATGTGAAAATACTCACGGATTGCGGGCTTATAGTGATCCGGCAGCAGGGCCGCGACCGGTTTTGTGAAGCGCAGCTGAACAGGCTCAGTGAGGTAGCTGCCTGGGTAGACCAATACCGGCAGCACTGGGAAAGCAAGCTGGATGCCATGGAAACTTACCTGGAAAAACTAAAAAAAGAAAGATATGGAAAACAGAAAAAGTAACACCGCCGACCGGGAGCTGTTCCTGTCACGCACACTGAATGCGCCCATAGCGCTTGTTTGGGAGGTATGGACGCAACCGGAACACATTGCCAACTGGTGGGGACCAAACGGCTTTACCAACACCATTACCACCATGGATGTAAAGGCCGGGGGCGAATGGAACCTGGTGATGCATGGCCCCGACGGAACAGACTATGACAACAAAAGCATATTCCGCGAGATCATTCCATATAAAAAGATCGTTTACGAGCATACCTCCTACCCGCATATTATCGCCACCATTGAGTTTGAGGCCCGGGGCGAACAAACGTTTCTTACCTGGCATATGCTCTTTGACTCAGCTGCAACATTTATGGAAGTGGTAAAAACCCATGGAGCCGATAAAGGCCAGCAAGAGAATGTAGAGAAGCTGAACGCGTACCTGGCGCAGCTAAAAGCCGGCAAACCTTAAACCCCTGTTATATGCACCGTATTATTCACCGCCTGCTGGCGGCATTATTACCTGTTATTACTGTACTTTCAGCAAACGCACAAACAAACACTATGGAAAAAGCAAACACCACCGGCCATGCACCGGTAAATGGCATCAGCATGTATTATGAGATTTACGGCAGCGGCAATATACCGTTGGTGCTTATACACGGCGGCGGCTCTACCATTGAAAGCTCTTTTGGCGCCCTGCTGCCGCTACTTTCAGGCTATGGAAAAATAATTGCCGTTGAGCTGCAGGCACACGGCCGCACCAGCGACCGCAATGCGCCGGAAAGCTTTACACAGGATGCAGACGATGTGGCCGCACTGCTGCAATACCTGAAAATAGACAAGGCCAACATCCTGGGTTTCAGCAACGGCGCCAGCACCACCCTGCAAATTGCCATCCGCCACCCCGAAGTAGTGAACAAAATAGTAGTGATCTCCGCCGCCTTCCGCAGGGATGGGTTTATACCCGGCTTCTTTGAAGGCATGCAGCACGCCACCCTGGATAATATGCCGGCGCCCCTGAAAGAGGCATTTTTAAAAGTAACGCCCGATAAAGACAAGCTGCTGGCAATGTTCAATAAAGACCGCGAACGGATGCAGCACTTTAAAGACTGGAGTGATGAAGCAGTGAAATCCATCAAAGCCCCCGCGCTGGTAATGGCAAGCGACCATGATGTAATAACAGTAGCACATACCCAGCAAATAGCGCAGCTGATACCGGGCGCGCAGCTGGCAATACTGCCCGGAATACATGGCGCATTTATAGGCGAGATATGCACGGCCGAAAAAGGCAGCAAGCTGCCGGAGGTGACCGCCACACTGGTAAAGGAATTTTTAAAGTAACGCACAAAAGAAACGCCGCAATAGACATTGCGGCGAATACTACACCTAGTGTTCAAATGGATCTAAACCGAAAAATTTACCGGCCTCCGGGCAGCAGCATAAACTGCAGCAGGTTCTTTTCCGTAAGGTAAAGGCTTGCTGCCTGTTGCATGGCGGCCGGGGTTAACGCATCCAGGTTCTTTTGTACATCCTGCACCTGCAGCAGATCCTCACCGTTTTCCAGCTGACCATCCAGGTAGCTCAGCCACCAGCCGTTATCTTTTAACGCCAGCTCAGTATTGCGGATCACAGCTGCTTTTACCTTCATAATATTGTCTGTTTCCACCGGTGTGGTCCTCAGCGCTTCCATTTCCCGGCGCACAAGATTTACCAGGTGATCTGCATTAGCCGGTGCGCAGCCAAAGGCAATTATAAAGGCATAGCGTTCCCTGGGCTGCTTGTTGAAGGTGAATTGCACAGTAGGGCTGTACACTTCCCCTTCTGCTTCCCGGAGGTTTTGCAGCAGCCGTATCTGCAGCACCTGCGCCAGCGCATTCAGCACCTGGTTATTTGCCGGGCTATAGCTGTAATCGCCGCTTACGATGAGCCGCACCAGGGCTTTATCGGCCTTGCCTGCCTTTACTGTTTTTACAATGCGCCCGGGCGGAATATGTATGCCGCGATCAATAGCCGTGTCTTTATGCCCGGCTGCAGGCAGCGCGCCCAGGTATTGTTCCAGCAGGGGTTGTATAGCGGCAGTGTTAAAACTCCCCACGAATACGAATGTAAAGCCGGTTGCATCTGCAAAGCGCTCGCGGTAAATATCATATACCTTATCGAGCCCTATCCTATCCAGCTTAGCCAGGGTAGGCGGCGAGCTGCGGTAGCTGTAGCCACCCATTACATACGCCATGGTATCATTAAATATGTTATTGGGCTCCGCATACCGGTTAGGCAATACGGCCCGTGAGCGGTTAATGATGTTGTTATACAACATTGTGTCCTTACGGGGATGGGTAAACTGCATATACACCAGCTGCAGCGCAGTTTCCAGGTCCTGCGTGGCACAGGCTCCATGCACGCCGGCTGTGCGCTTATCAATAAAAGGCGCTACCTGTACTACCTTGCCGTTTAATGCGCTGTTCACCTGTACGGGCGAAAGGCTGCCTAATCCAAAACTGCCGATGATGGCGGCAGCGCTGGCAGCAGCGTCGTAGTCACTATCATTATACAGGGAGGCGCCGCCCGGTGCAAACCCTTTAAAACGGATCTCATCATTCTTAAAGGTGGTAGGCTTTAATACCACTTTTACGCCGTTGCTGAGCGTGAGCATGGTTACGCCTATTGCTGGCAGGCTGTCTGCTGCGGTAACCCTGCCCCGTTGGGGAAGGACTGTGAGAATGCTGTGCACCAGCGTATCTTCCACATAAGGGTCCAGGCGCATGCCCTGCATTTCGTTCAGCCATGCAGTAACCGTGTCTTCTGCAGGAAGGCTTTGCTTTTTATCATCCGGCGCCAGTATAAGTATATCGCGGTTGATGTCCTGTATGTACGCTGTTGTTACGTTGTTGATGTCCTGCAATGTAATTGCCGGGAGCTTTGCTTTTGCAAAATTGTATTCCCACTGTATGCCGGGGGCCGCCTCCTGCTGCAGGAAAAGGCGCTGGTATTCCTTTACAAAGTCAACAGAGGGCGTGCGGTCCTGCTCATTCAGCAACTGCTCAAGGTTGCGCAGGTATTGCTGCCTGGCCCTGTTCAATTCTGTTTGCGTAAAGCCATAGCGCCTTACCTTTTCCACAACGGACCATGCCTGTTTGAATGCAGCCGGCAGTTGGCCTTCTTTAGCGGTTACAGTAAAGGAGAAGGCATCCAGCCCGCCCGGCAGCGGGGATATGGACATACCTGCGCTTACCATGGCAGGATTATGTTCGCGGCTGGTTTCGTTATAGCGGCGCGTATTCAGCAGCTGGTTAAACAGCGTTCGTTTTACCAGCGCCAGGTAATCTGCTTCTGTGCGTATGGCCGCTGCTTTGTGCTTTATGTAAATATCCAGCTCTGTGGTTGCTGTTTCGGGGTCTGTTACAACCATAAACTGGTTTTTGCCGGTGAGCGGAATGGTGTAAGCCGGCCGCGCTCTTTCATGCACCGGGTTCTTTAGCGTGCCGAACTGCGCCCTGACCATCTTTTCCATTGCAGCCGCATCTATATCTCCCACCACGATCAATGCCTGCAGGTTAGGACGGTACCAGTCGCTATGGAACCGTTTGATCACAGGGCGCTGAAAATGCAGCAGCACACTGTCGGTACCAATGGGCAGGCGGTTTGCATAGCGCGAGTTGTTCAGCAGCATAGGCAGGTAGCGGCGGCTCATGCGTTCTTTAGCGCCTTTGCCCAGGCGTTCTTCTTCCAGCACAATGCCGCGTTCCTTTTCTATCTCCTGCGGATCCAGCGTAGCTTCCTGCGCCCAGTCGCGCATGATCTCCAATGCAAGCGTAAGCATAGCCGGGTCATCAGACGGCATGGGCAGCTGGTACACAGTTTCATCAAAGGTGGTATAGGCATTGAGGTCGGCGCCAAAGCGCACGCCTGCTTTTTGCAGGTGGCTTACCAGCTCATTGCGCGGGAAGTGCCTGGTGCCGTTAAAGTTCATATGCTCCAGGAAATGCGCCAGCCCGCGCTGGTCGGCATCTTCCAGCACAGAGCCGGCCTTGTTTACCAGGTAAAACAGCGCCCGGTTGCGCGGCTGCTCGTTATGGCGGATGTAGTAGGTGAAGCCGTTGGCCAGCTTACCGGTACGCACTGCGGGGTCCAGCGGCACATGCTGTGCAATAACAGGCTGCATGGCCGCCATACCGGCAGCCGCCATCAATACATATATAATTTTCATACAGGCTTACTGGTTATAGATCTTTTTCAATTCATCGCTGAGCGCATCGCCCCGCAGGCTTCTGGCAATAATTTTACCGGAAGGGTCTATCAGGAAATTCTGTGGAATGCCCTGTATGCCGTACAGCTTTACAGCGCTGTTGTTCCAGTACTGCAGGTCCGACACGTGCGTCCATGTAAGACGGTCTTTACGGATGGCTTTCAGCCAGGCATCTTTTGCGCCCGGCTGGTCCAGCGATACGCTGAGTATATCAAACCCCTTGCTATGGTACTGCTGCCAGGCTTTAACAATATTGGGATTATCGGCCCGGCATGGGCCGCACCAGCTGGCCCAGAAATCGAGCAGCACATATTTACCGCGGAAACCAGACAGCTTTACCATGTTGCCGGCTGTATCGGGCTGCTCAAAATCAGGCGCCTCTTTGCCTATTTCCACGTTGGCGAATGCAGCGCGGGTGCTCATATGGTCAATCACGGCTTTTACCTCGGGATTAGCGGCTACGCCTGCAGGCAGCTGCCCGTACAGTGCGCGCACCTTTTCGTCATTTTTACCGCCCAGCGCCTTATCATAGCGTTTAAAGGCGTATATGGCTACCGGTGAGGACGGATGCTGCCGGATAAAGCGCACATACGCTTTTTCCAGCTGCTCATTCCTGGCAGCTTCCAGCTGCCGGAGGTAAGCAGCCACCGCATTGTTGTTTCCCATGCCGGCGGCGGCAGCCTGCTGCTGTTCCAGTATAGCTATCTTTTTCTTATAGCTGCTGTACACGGCATTCACATGCCGGTATTCCTGCATAGCCTTTGTACCAGATACAGTGGCATTTGAAAAGGTTTGGCGGTGCGTAATTGTGATTGTTTCCCCTGACAGGAACAGCAGCACAACGCCCACCATTCGTTTGTCGCTGAGGTTATACACTTCCAGGGTCGCTTCTCCCCCGCCGGCTATGGTATCGTGCAGGAAATAAGTATTATCGGCGCGCACATGCGCAGTATCTCCCTGCGGCACACCGCCGTTATCATAAGTAAGATTGATCACGTAATTACCCGGGGCAATATTCTCCAACCTGCCTTTTATTTCAAAAGGCGCCTTATCCTGGGCCATGAGCACCCCGGGCATTGCTGTCAGCAATGTCAAAAACCATTTTTTCATAATACTGTGTTATGGATTACTAAGCAAGGTTCACTTTATCACTTCTGCCAGCTTTTTCTCCAGCGCATCGCCCCGGAGGTTTTTTGCAATGATGATACCTTTTGGATCTACCAGGAAATTCTGCGGTATGGATGATACGCCGTATAGCTTTGCAGCGGCGTTGTCAAAGCCTTTGGCATCCCATACCTGTGTCCAGGTAAGGCCGTCTTTTTCAATGGCCTTTTTCCATGCGTCCTCCTGCCCCTGTACATCAAGCGATACGCCCAATATATCAAAGCCTTTATCCTTATACCGGTTATAGGCTTTCAGCACGTTGGGATTTTCTGCCCGGCAGGGACCGCACCAGCTGGCCCAGAAATCTATCAGCACATATTTACCCTTAAAGGAAGAAAGGCGCACCTGGTTGCCGTTCACATCCTGCTGTGTGAAATCATGCGCAGGCGTGCCTAAAGTGGTTAATGCTTCGGCTGCAGCTTTTGTTGCTTCGGCTGCTTTTTTGGCGGCTATCCCTTCCTTCATGTTTTCCATTACGTAAGCCTGCGTAGCGGGCGGCATCAATTGTATAAGGCTGTCTACCCGCGCTGAAGGAGTTGACTTGTCGGTTATTAATGTTCCCAGCAGTTCCGGCGCAATGGGCGATGCAGGATGGGCTTTTATATAGGCGGCAGATTCGGAAATCATGAGGTTCATGACATCGCCCAACAGCTGCGAAAAAACAATGCGCATGCCGGGCGAGGTTTGTGCTTCTTCGGACTGCATAATATTGCGCACGCTATCTGCCAGCACCAGCACTTTCTTCATAGCATCGCGGTAGTCCAGCTCCGCGCGTGTGCCGCTGCCGGAAATGGTGTTCTTAGCAAATGATCCGTTCATTACAATATTCATTTCCCCACCCTGCAAATGCACGGCGGCCTGGTCTACAAACTGCAAACCTGTATTGCTCTTTGGCCGGAAACCATACAGTGTTACATTTGCCAGCCCCGGAAACGTTCCGGTAAAACGGAAATGGTTATTCTTTACCAGCGCGCTGTCTACCTGCAGCGTTTTCTGCGCGTTCATTTCCTTATTCAGCACGCGGGCTTCCATGTACACCTTGGGCGGCGGCACTGCAAAGTTTTTCAGCGTGCCGTTGATAACATATCCTTTTTGTGCGGCAGCGTGCTGCCATATGCCTGTTAATAAAACGGCTGCTATAAGCGGTAATGTTTTCATCTTTTTCATCATTGATAACCTTCAGTTTGAGTGAGATGCGGGTTTGCAAAAATATCATTGGTGGGTATGGGCCACCATTGCATGAACGGCTGCCAGCCGGCGCCGCCTTTCTGCGGCGTCAGCGGCGTCATTACTGCATTTAGCCGGCCGGTACGCCTGAGGTCAAAAAGGCGGTGCCCTTCTTCTGTAAACAGCTCGGTGCGGCGCTCTTTCATAATAGCGTCCAGCAGGGCATCAGCGCCGGCTGCAGTAACGCCTCCCAGGCCGGCGCGGGCCCTTACGGCGTCCAGGTCCTGCTTGGCTGCGGTTAGCTTGTTCAGCCGCACACGCGCTTCTGCACGTATGAGGTATTGTTCCGCCAGGCGCAGCATCACTATATATTCGTCGCCGTTAGTTCTTGATTTGTATTTGTCGGGAAAATAATAGCTTACGGGTGCAGCAGCAGTGTCGGTTGCTTTACGGGCCCAGGTAACCAGTCTTTCATCGCCGGGCTCAAATGCATTTACCAGGCTGCTGCTCATAGCTACGCTAATATTGCTGGCGGGGAACGCGGGTACTATGGCTGGCATACCGTTATTGTACACGTTATAGTCCCTTACCCAGCTGTTGGCAAGCGGCGCCAATGCATACACGGTTTCGAGGCTTGTGTGCAGGAAAACATCTGCCGGCCGCGGCAGGCTAAACACAGGTTGCGCTATTACCAGGCTGGCCTGTGTTTCTGCATTGGCCCAGTCTTTTGTGTACAGGTATACCCTTGCGAGTAAGGCGGTGGCTGCAGCTTTATTAGGCCGGCCGCGTTCCGTGGTGGTTAACCCGTTACCGTCTTTATATTCATCTGTTAACAGGCTTTGCGCCTGCTGCAGATCTTTAATGATCTGCACGTACACATCTTGCGGCGTGCTGCGGGGCAGGCTGTTATTTACGGCATAGTCAGAGCTGGTAACTATTACGGCGTCGCCATACAGGTTCACCAGGTAAAAATGCAGCAGGGCGCGTATAAAATAGGCTTCACCCAGCCATTGACTGCGATAACGCAGCGTAGCAGTGGTAGTGGGCGTTACGCCTTCTATCACCAGGTTGGTGGTGTACAGCTGCTTGTACAAGAGCGTCCAGAGGGCGCCGGTATTATCGCTTTGCACGGCGTTCTGGTAATATACCCTGTCTGCGCTGGTAGGGTCGCCTATGCTCTGCAGCTCGTCTGCATACAAGCTGGTGCTAAAGCCAATGCCGCTGCCATCAAACAGCTGTGGAGCGCCCATTAACCTGGCGTAAATGCCATTAAGCACAGCGGCGCTTGATTTATCGGTAGTATAGGCGCTGCTGCCGGCAATAGTGCTCAGCGGCAGGGGCAGGTCAAGGTACTTTTTACACCCGCCCGTCAGCAGCGCAGCCAGGCAAAGCAGGCCGGCTGCACAACAGCGTAATGATCTATAATAATGGTTTTGCTTCATGTGCGTTAAGTTTACAGGTTCACGTTAAAGCCGGCGGAAAAAGTGCGCAGGGGCGCCAGGCCTGCTCCGAGGTTCTCGGGGTCCAGGTCTTTATACTTTGAAATAGTGAGCAGGTTCTGGCCGCTCATGAATATGCTCAGATTGCTGATGCGGTTATGAAACCAGCGCGGCGGCAGCGTATAGTTGATATTCAGGTTACTGAGGCGGGCATAGGTAGCATCTTCATACGCCCCTGTGCTGAAATTGAAATTGTTTTGCTGCAGGGCTGCTGTAAGCGCCTGGCTTACCCGCTGTACCGGCGCTATATCGCCCGGCTTCTGCCAGCGCTTTAACACCACGGAGGAGGGGTTTATGTTAAATATACCAAACGGCAGGTTCTGAGATCCCAGAAAATTTTTTCCGGTGCGGCTGGTATAGGTGAATACGAAGCTAAGCGTTACGGTCTTATAAGTGAATGAGTTTACAAGGCTGCCGAAATATTTAGGCGCCAGGTCGCGGAACGCAGTTTTGTCTTTCAGCTTGTCCAGGGCGCCGCCGGACAAAAAGTTCCACATGCCTTTTTCCCCGTTCTTGTAAAAGGTATAATAACCTGTTTCAGGATCAACGCCGGCATAATCAAACAGCTTAATGCCCTGGGTGGATTTACCTAAAACATAATTCTCACTGGTGGGTATCTGCGATTCGGGGTACGATTTCAGGATATTGCGGTTAGCCGAGATAATGAAAGTGCTGCGCCAGCTGAAATTCTTTCTTTGAATATTGGTAGTGTTAAGCGTAAGCTCATAACCGGTGTTGCTGATCACCGCAGGCCAGTTGGCAGGAATGCTGTTAGTGCCTGTAACCGTGGCCAGCGGCTGGTTCACCAGCTGGTTGCTGCTGCGGTTATTGTAATAGGTAGCATCTATGCCCAACCTTCCTTTAAAAAGCTGCAGGCTTAATGCTATTTCCCTTTTCAGCATGCTTTCCCAATGCAGGTCCGGGTTAGCCAGGAGGTTGGGTATCAGCGATACCCCGTTCATATAGGAGGTATAGGAAGAATAGGTATTTAAATATGCATAGTCGTTGATAGCATCACCACCGGAAACGCCTATACTGCCTCTTAGCTTGGCAAAGCCGATCACCGGCAGCAGGCTGCTGAACCAGCTTTCGCTGCTGAATATCCAGGCGGCGCCTACGGAGCCGAACTTGCCGTAGCGGTTACGGGGCCCGAATTTGGTAGACCCGTCGTAGCGGCCGTTCAGGTTAATGATATACTTGTTATCCCAGTCGTAATGCAGTATGCCGAAATAAGACAGGGTTCTGCCAGGCACCTGGTTATAGGTGGTGGTAATATTATTGGCCGATGTAAAGGTGGGATTGTACAGCAAATCATCGCTCAGGAAATCAGTGCCGGTGGTGTTCTGGCTGTATTCCAGGCGGTCAACCAGCGTCATGCCGGTAGTAGCGCTTAAACGCCCCCTGCTGCCCAGGTTCACCTGGTAGCTGATGTTGGGATCAATATTCCATACGCGGGAAGTGTACAGGTTCAGCTCTGCCTTGGTAGGCTGATGGGTAGAGGGGTCAAAGAAAGTGGACGGGTAACCGATATTTTGCCTGCCGGAAATATTGTTATACCCAATGGTTGCCCGCAGCGTAAGCCCTTTCAGCGGCATATATTTAAAATCGCCGGTAAAAACGAGGTTATTGGTCTGGTTCCTATTGATCATTTTAAAAGCGGCAAATTTCGCGTTAGACCGGCTGGGCTCCCAGTTGATGCTGCCGTCCGGGTTAAACACGGGTGGCGCATTGGGCGCCTGTAAAGCGCCGCCTGTAAAGTCAATTGGCAGCAGATTGTTTACGGTAGAGGAAAAGGAGCCGCTCAGGGATGCAAATACTTTTTTACCGGGTGTAGTGGTATTGATATTAAAGTTCATACCCCCGGTTTTATTAGCGCCGGTATTTCTTTGCACGCTTTGCAGCACATTATAGTTGCCGCCCACCAGGTAGTTCACGCTGCCGGTGCCGCCGCTGTAAGTGGCGTTGAGCATGGTAGTTTGCGAGTTGCTGCCCGCGGCAAATTTCTGCCAGTCGGTATAGCGGTCTTCGGGCCAGGTTCCATTCACATCAAAGTCGGTGGATCCCGGCTCCACGCCATCGTTCTTAAGCGCTTCGCGGCGTATCATTAAATAATCCTGCAGGCTAAGCAGCTCCGGCGACCGGCCCCTAACCGTTACGCCTGTTTGCGCGCTGATATTGAGCATAGGCTTTCCTGCCTTTCCTTTTTTGGTGGTGATCAGCACTACGCCGTAACCGCCGCGGGAGCCGTAAATGGCGGTAGCATCGGCATCTGTAAGCACGTCAATACTTTCTATCATAGCGGGCGGCAGGTAGTCCAGCACATTGCCGCCCTGCAGGTTGTTGTTAAAACCGCCTACTTCTGAACCGGGATAAATAAAAGGCAGCTTGCCGTTGGGATAAGGCACGCCATCTACCACGTATAAAGGCTGCGTGCTGGCAGCCAGTGAGCTTCTGCCGCGGATCGTTACTTCATAGGGATAACCCGGCTGCCCGCTCATTTGCTGGATGAACATGCCGGGCACACGGCCCTGCAAAGCGCTCAGCACATTCACTACGGGATTTTTCGCAATCTCCGCTGCTTTTATAGTGGTAATGTTACCGGTGCTTAAACGGCGCGTGGTAGTGCCGTAAGCAATTACCTGCGTTTCATCCAGCAGGGAGTGTGAATGATGAAGTATAATATACAGCAGGTTACCGTTAGTGATCTTTATTTCTTTCGGCTCATACCCGATGAATGACACCTCCAGTATATCACCCCGGTTGGCTTCAATGCTGAACAGGCCTTTGGCATCTGTTACCGTGCCTTTGGTAGTGCCTTTTACCCGTACAGACGCACCTACCAGCTCCTGCCCGGTAGTATCGCGGATCATGCCGCGTATTGTCATAAAACGGGGCGCTTCAGGCAATGTTTGCACGGGCGCCGGCGGTGGGGAGGTCTTAGGTACCAGCACAATGGTTTGCCCTTTTACCAGGAAATTCAGCGGCTGGCCGCGAAAAACCTGCTGCAGGAAATCCTTCAGTGGCATCTGCTTTGCCGCCACTGTAACCGGCTTCATGGCAGCCATTGCATTTTTGGTGGCAAATACCACGTACCCGGTCTGCTTTTCAATTTCGTTAAACACCTGCCTGGCAGGCAGCTCCCTGCCCGACAAGGTGATCTGCTGCGCTACGCCGGTAGCGTGTAGTTGCAGGCAGGCAGCAGTCATTAAAAGAATGGCTAGTTTCATCGTGTTCACCAATAATTTTCTGTTGGAGGCAAACGGTCCCCTAAACCGAAATGCATTTTTTTGCATACATTGCGTTAGTTTGGTTGGTTAAGAATAGCATCTATGTTACTTTCCAGGATCAGCCGGACATTCACCGGGAGTGGTACCAGCACTTCCGGTTTTGTTTTTATTGATCCTGCTTTGCTGATCTACAGCATGCATTGTTTAAATCCGCGAACTATTACATTATAAAATGATTTTGGTTGGTTTTTGACCGGGCATACGCGCCCCGGCAGCCGTTCTGCAGAAACAGCCGTTATTTTAAAAGATATTCTTTGCTAACTATTTTCCCCCTGTTGTGATTATGGTTGAACTATCAGCTTTTTACCTTCCAGCCTGAAGTGCACATTCGTTTTTTCAAGTATGGTCAGCAGGTCGGCCAGCGGTGTTTGTTTACTGATCTTACCAACGAAAACAATATCCGGTACGCCTTTTTCATACACTACCTCTATGTCGTACCAACGTTCCAGCTGCCGCATCACCTCTTCCAGGCGCGCATCTTCAAAATTGAAAAACCCGTTCTTCCAGGCTATTACCTTATCTGTATTTGCATGCGCTACTACTTTAATACCAGCCGCTACCCGGGCCTGCTGGCCAGGATGCAGCACTGCATTGCTGCTGCCGTGTGTTACGCGTATGGCACCTTCCAGCAGGGTTGCATCCAGGCTGCTCTCATTATCATAGGCATTTATATTAAAGTGTGTGCCCAGCACCTCAATATCCGCCCGGCCGGCAGCCTTTACCCTGAAAGGCTTTTGCGCCAGCTGCGCCACTTCAAAATATGCTTCGCCGGTGATCTCCACTACCCTTTCATTACCTGTAAATGCGGTAGGATAGCGAATGCTGCTGCCTGCATTCAGCCACACGGCCGTACCATCGGGCAGCAGCAGCCTGAATTGCCTGCCTTTGGGCGTATGCATGGTATTATATAATACCATGCCGGTGCTGCCCGCATTGTTGTACTGCAGCCGGCCGTTTTGCAGCATTACCTGCGTATTGTTTTGTGTAGCTACCACCCCGTTGGCCATGCTATCCAGCACCAGCTGCGACCCGTCGCCCAGCGTAAGCACTGCGCCCTGTTTCCCAGGCGTTATTTGTTGTGCTACCGCCATTGGGGGCGGTGTTGTTACCTGTGCGTGGCGCTGCTGCTGCCATAGGTAAGCGCCTGCCATTAGCACCACCACTGCGGCAGCAGCAGCGGCAATGGCCCACCTGCGGCGGTAGCTTACCTGTAAAGGCGCAGGCTCCAAAGGCCGCAGCCGGGCAAGCCTTTCTGCAAACGCCGCAGCGGCAGTATGATCCGGTGCTGCATCGCGCATTACCTCATAATAAATATCCATCCAGCTGTCTGCGGCAACGCGCGGCGCCGTTTGCAGGTATTGCAGCAATGCCTGCAGCTCCGCTTCGGTATGCTGCCGGTCCTTTATCTTATGAGCCAGTATGTATGCCTCTTCTGTAGTCATTATTGCTGATCGTTATAGAAAGACGTATGTGAAATTGAAAAGGGGAAGTAATTCTTAAAAAAAATATACCAGCAGGAGCAGCAGCCATTCCCCATGCTTTTTGAGGTAGCTGCGGATGAAGTTACCGGCCAGGTACAGCCGCTTTTTAACGGTTTCTTTCGGGAGGTTCAGCGCGTTTGCTATTTCGCCAACCGAAAGGTCGTGCTGGGTGCTTAGCAGGAAAACAATGCGCAGCTTTTCCGACAGCTGGCTGATGGCTTTTGCAGCCTGGGCGCTGTACTCGGCATACAACACCTGCTCATAGGGAGAAGCCGCGGTATTCAGCTCTCCGGTTTCCTGGTAGCGGTCTATTAACCGGAGGCGGGACTGCTCTTTGCGGAGGAGGTCCAAGAAACGGTTTTTAGTCATACGAAACAGGTACTGTTCTATGGAACGGATGAACAGCAGGCTTTCCCGCTTCTCCCATACAGCCAGGAAAACATCCTGCAGAATATCTTCTGCCCTGGACTGGTCGTAACGGGTAAGCGGCATAAGGTAAAATAACAGCCGGGAGGAATACTGGCGAACAAGTTCGTCGTAGGCGGCCCACTCTCCTGCAGCAATCCGCTTCAGCAATGCGGTATCGTGGTATGTTTCACTGAACGACAAAAGGTTTGCGTAGTTTCAATTACGCTTGTAATCTATAGCAAAAATTCAAAAAAGAAAAGAAGGGGGTTATGGAGGGGGATGGGCGCTTCCCCCATCACATGCTGCAACATAAAGAGTCAATCTTTTCCAGCATGCTGCGTTGATAGTTGAAATGCAGCGCCCTGCTGCCAAACAGCCGGTGCCTGAAAATAAAATCCAGCTCCGGCGCCTGTTTAATTTCTTTTTTATCAAAGCCAACAAGGTATACTATTCCCCCGGCATCTTCATTAATGATCTTATGGGCATATAAAGCGGGTATCGTATCGGTTGCTGTTACCAGTATAAAGAAGGAGTCCTGTTCATGCGTATCATTGCCTGTTACCGGCAGCGGCTTGGCGTCAAACCGGGGATGTATGCCTACCCTGAATACCATTTCGGCGGTATCGGCCTCCATAAGCTGCTCAACATCTGACATATGTTGCCAGCAGAAGGGCATATAAGCCACTGTTATTTCATTTTTGTTCACTTCTTTTTCTTCGATAATGCTGTTACGCAAGGCCGTGCCCAATAGCTTTGTTGCCCGGGGCTTGCAGGCAACTATACCACAGCAGCACATAAGCCAAACAATGCTTCGCATATAGTATGGGATAATAGGTTACTGATCTTTAAATAAACTTAATATTGATTTATTATGGGCCGATGTGTGCTGTCACATGACATACAAATATGTAAAAAAGCCTGAATAATACTACGGTAACAAAATAAAGTAATAGAAAATTAAAAAGCAATTTTTTTTATACCTTTTCCCTGCCGCTACCCGAACCATTTTCCGGCAGGCGGGGTAAAGGGTGCATAAAGCCTAACGGCGTGGCCCCTACGCGCCGCTGCTCGCATGCCGGCACAACCCGCCCGTTAATGCGCCAGAAGATCCTTCAGCACCAGCGCATGATTATGTTCTTCATCCTTTGATGCATACAACAGCGTTAGGGCTTTATGTTTCCTGGCATTGGCCCGCAGCTCGTCAACGGCACCGGACTCTTTCAGCTCGGCAAGATATTTTTTCCGGAACTCTTCCCAGGTTCCCTTCCCTTCGTGGAACCATTTCCGTAAATCTGTGGACGGGGCAATTTCTTTCATCCACTGGTCAATCTCCGCATCCTCTTTTTTAATGCCGCGCGGCCATAAGCGGTCAACCAGTATACGATAACCATCGCCTTTTGAAGCAGGCTCATATATTCTTTTTACGTGGATAGCCATAACACGGAAGTTTTTACAAATGTAAGCAGTTCCGGGATTACCTGTTTGCGCGCACTGCTGCTACAAATGCTGAAAGCATGCGCCGCCAGTATTAACGGCGCATGCTTTCCATAAACTTATGGGCTGCGGGCGGGCCTATTGCTGCATAATATTAAAGTAGTTGATGGCGGGGTTACCGCTCACAATCTGCAGCCTTACGGTATGCAAGCTGTTGACGGAAAAGGAAATGGCGCCTGCATCTTCCGCCGCATAGCTGCCGTTGCCGGTTACAGGCAGGGTAACCACCGGCTGGTTTACACCATCCACAACAAACCGCACCGTCGATGGCTGGTTAGAGGAATACCGCACCTGGAAACGCGTAGCAGCCGGCAAAGGCAGCTCTTTCCATTCCAGCCACTCCCCTGCCTGCGTATTGGTAACATGCCAGCCGCCGTTTACATCGCCCGTTTTTACAACATCCAGGTCGCCATCACGGAAGGTGCCGCCGCTGTTGCCGGCAGAAAGGTCATGGTAGCTGTCGCACCCTTCCGCTTCTACCTTTAAATTGCCATAGGCTTTATGTGTATAGCGCCGCAGGATGTTAATGCGCTGGTTGGGATAGTCATAATAGGTAGTATCAGGACTGCGCCACATCGACGTGTTCTCCGGCCAGTCGGTAAACCCTTCCACCAACGTGATCAAAGCGCCTGCGCCGGTTACGTTGCTCAGGCCCGTAGTAAATGTTTGCCCGTGGTTGGCGTCTATGAACATATTGGTGGTGCTGGTCACCACCCGGAAGCCGGGTACCGCCGTGCCTACCGTTACATTATTAAAGGTGCTCACCCGCCAGGGATTAGCCATATTAAACCAGGGGTTCACGGCATCTATCACCGCGGGGTCGTTGCATTGCTGGTCGAACTGCAGCCAGGTAGGATCTACCACTATGTACGGATTAAACCCGAATACCGATTGGCATTTTGCCCGTACAAACTGCGCTATCTTTTTAAGGTTGCCGTTGCCCTGGTTTGTGCAGAAAGCGTTGGCCACGCTCCAGAACATAATAAGCGGCCGCCCGTTTATTTTAAAACGCTTAGCGTCCGGCACGGCCGTAAAAGTGGCTTTAAGGTCATAGTCCCATATGTACTTATAGTTGGCCGTGTCACCGCAGTCAAACAGCGGCGTATAGTCATAGCCGTCGCCGTTATCCAGGTTGCGGGCAGCCGTCCACGATGCAGGGTTATCGTCAAACACCGCAATCTTGAATGCGTTGCTTAACCCACGCCGGTCCATGGCGGCTACCAGGCTGGCGAGCCGGCGCGGGTCGCCGGCATCGCGGCTGTTGTTGGGGGTATATCCCCGCAGCGTGGGCGCTACAAAATCTACCCCGCTGTAGGCAATCTCCTCCGCAATATTATCCCACCAGTCATTATCATTGGTGGTGGATTTAAACAACGACAGATTGTAAATGATGTTACCGCCGGCGCCAGGGTTCTTTCCGCCCAGCCGCGCATCATGGTCAAAGCCCATGGTAACGCCAATATACTGGCCGGGGGCCAGCTCGGTAACCGCATGGCGGTCAGGGGCATCGGCGGTTAAGGGATGTTCTTCAGGCGCGTCTTTAGTACAGCCTGCAATAAGGGTAACAGCTGCCAGCAATAGCAGCGCATTCATCTTTACCATAAGATAGTAATTAAGGGTGAACGATATGGTTTATATCAGATAAGGTGTAAACGTGGAATGAATATTTGATGCATGTGCAATATAGGCGGGGGGTAATTAATTTTTGATTAATAACGCATTAATGGGAAGGGAAATGTTGTTTTTTTTTATGAAAATGGAAAAGGCGCATCATTCCATACCGGCCTCAAAAGCGCCAATGTCAATAGTCCGGCCGCTTGCGGGAAGGCCGGTTTTGCCATGATAAACCACCTCCGGCAATGCAACGCCTTTATTAATATAAATATGCGGTGCGGGAGCAGCTGCATCCAGGTGCATGAATTTTATACGGGGTAAATTGCCCGCTACATCCCGCATGCCGGTTACGCCGGTTGTATCAAACGACCGTATTTCCCGGCTGAAGGTGTCCTTTGAGAAAACATTGTGCTCCATTACCAGCCGCCGCGTTGGGGTGCTTTCCGCGGGAATGTTCACGCCCCTGGCGCCTAGCGACATATTGTTTTTTAAAACCAGCTCCGCCCCTGCCTTGTAGATAGCTTTGCCGCTTTTGAGCGCATAATCATTGCCGCCATTCCGGTAAGCGGAACAATTGTATAGGTAAATAGACCCTGCATTGCTGTTCTGGTCAAACCCTCTTTCCTTGTTATAAAAGCTCAAACATTTTATTAAAACAAAATTATGGGCTTCATCTTTGGTGTCGCTGCCGCCCAGTTTAAAGCCGTTGCCATTCTGTACCTGCGTGGTGCTGCCATCCAGCCAGTAATAACCATTACAAAATGCCCAGCAGTCTTCCAGGGTGGTTGTGACATTATCTTTTCCCCCGCGCTTTTTAGTGCGCAGGTAACCATCCCACCCGTCATCTGAGTTCATCCACGCCCGGCAGCCCCTGAATAAAACAGAGTCGCCTACGTTTATTTTAGGGGCAAAACCATCGGCATTACCACCGGCGGTGGTAGTACCGGGGCCCCTGTCGGCATTTTCATAAGCATCGCAATTAATAATGGTCACATGGGCGGAAAGATCCGCGATCTGCAGCCCGCTATCGTGGTTCTGCAAAAAGCTGCAGAACTCAATTGTTACGTGGTTGCTGTGTTCTATGCTCATGCCGTTATCGCCCGCACCTTTGATAACAATGCCGTAAATAACCCGGTAGCCGGCATTGTCTAAAACAAACCCTTTATTATTGCCGCCAACTGCCATGGAGGAGCAATCAAAAACCGGCCGGGAGCCCGCATCTTTCATATCGGGCTTATATACCGTAATTACAATGGGCTTACCGGCTGCGCCGGGGTGTGTGATCTTCACAGGCGTGTTTACCGCATAGGTGCCGCTGCGTACAAAAACAGTATCGCCCGGCGTTGTTGCTTTTGATACTGCTTTTGCAATAGTGGCAAAGGGCGCCGACAGGGAAGTGCCGGCGTTTGCATCGTTTCCGCCCTGTGCGGCAGCAGCCACGTAATATTTTAACTGCGCCGCCGCCGCTGCCGGAAACAGCAGCGCGATGAAACAGCTATACAGTAAGCGCGTTGCGGGTTTCATGGGATAAGTATTTAAAGGGGGCGCCAGTGATCGGCGCCTCCTAAAATGTTCTCAATAGTGTATTGTTTAGCCTCTTTTTTTGTCAGCTGCTTCGACCACGCCACGCGGTCGTTTATAGATGCGCCCGGGCCGGTATTTTCATACTCCGCATAGTAGGCTGTTTTCTCCTTATCCGGGAACATGCGGTCGCCTTTCCAGGGGTCCCAGCCTGCCGGCGCAATATGGCCGCCTAATTCACAATGTATGAATACTGTTTTTGCAAAGGGCCTCCAGGGGCGGCCCAGGAAAACCCTCCGGGCAGCGGTATCTGCCACCAGCTTACAATCCATCAGCACAAAGCCGAACAAATGCCCGCGCCTGGTTGCCGCTGCTGTTATGTAAGAATTGGTGAGGCTTTTAATGGTACAGCGCCGGAACACGGCAGTGGCCTCCCCGAAAATAAAGTCCGTGGTGCCTTCAATGTAACAATCCTGGTAGTACTGCCGGCTGTTTTCCTTAGCCGCATACAGGGTGTCCTGGTTGCCCAGCAAACGGCAGTTTTTTATGGTAACGCGGTCGCCTTCCACATGCAATGCCACGGCCTGTCCAACACGGCCTGCTGTATTTTGTATGGTCAGGTTTTCCGCGCTGAAGTCGTTGCCCTCCACCAGCACCGTGTAGGTGGTGAAGGTCATGAACTTTTCCCTGCCGCTGGCGTCTTTTCCCGGGTAGTCTTTACCGGTATAATCGTTGTTGGTAATGATGGTGCTGTCCCTGCTTTCCCCTACCAGCGAGACGTTGGTTTTCCAGGAGGGAATGACCAGCTTTTCGTTATATACGCCCTTCTTAATAAATATCCTCACCTGCAACATCGATAAGTCGCGGACAGAGTTAACCGCTGCCTGTATGGTGGTAAAATCGCCGCTGCCGTCCTTTGCAACGGTTATAGCAGCAGGATGAACAGTTGTTTGGGCGCGCAGTTCGGCAGCAGCCAGCATACAACATAACAAATACAACACACTTCGCATTAACCTGTTTTTTTTGTTTATCAATAGCCCGGGTTTTGAAGCAGCCTGCCCTGGTAAGCATCCAGGGTGGCCTGGTCAAACGGGAACAGTTCGCTTTTGCCATGCACAAAAAACCTGGCAAGCCCCTGCCACAATGGTAAGTTATCAATGGCCTTTGCTACTGCCAGGTGCTGCGCCCAGTCGGTCCTCTTCCACCCGGTAATCGGGTCCGGCGCCTGTGTTGGCTGGTACCAGGGCACGGCGGCGGGGTCCGTACTGCCGTTAACGTAATACTGTATCTCTTCCCCGTTATTTTTCCAGTAAATATACTGCGGCACAAAGCTATAAGCGCCGGTACGGTCACGTATCTGCTGTATTTTTGTACGGGTTTCTTCCAGCTTTTCCGCCAGCAGGTTCCAGCGCAGCAGGTCAAATTTACGGATGCCTTCATGCCCGAATTCAAGATAACGTTCATTTACAACGGCGTCGAAAAAGCCTTCTTTGGTGGCGGGGGTAACGCCTATCTTGTCTTCGTTGCCTTTATAAGCTCTTTTGCGCACTTCCTCAAAAGCAGCAATGGCTGCTGCTGTAGGACCGCCGTTCAGCTCATTCTCCGCTTCCGCAAACATCAACAGCACATCGGAAAACCGGATCAGCACCCAGTTATAGCCTACGTTCAGCACATTGCCCGGCAGCAGCGGCACTCTCCAGTCGCGGCGGTATTTACCGGTATTCAGCTCGCCTAAACGGCGCTGTGATTTAATGTTGGTTGCATCGGGCACCTGGTACGATGTAATGGTTACATCCCTGCGGGTATCTACAGAGTCAAAGGCATAAAAATAACTGGGCAGCATAATAATGCCGCCGCCACCCGCGCCGTAGCGCGATGCGGCATTCACATTAGGGCCGTCGTAGTTGCCCATGCGGCTGTCGCTGTTGCCGTTGCCACCGCCCGCGCCTACTTCAAACAATATCTCTCCCTGCGGATCGTAGGTAAAGGAGGTTACGTTCCTCCAGATATTTTCAAAGCTGGGGTTCAGGGTATGCTCTTCCCGTTTTGCCATTAATGCCGCACATTCGTCCCGGGCAATGGTGTAATATTTTTTGTAGTCGCTGCGGCGTTCCATTTGCCCGTTCTGCCGCAGCGCATACCCGCCCCTGTACAGGGCAATTCTTGCGCGCAGGGCCATGGCGGCGCCTTTGGTAATGCGTTCGTTGCGCGGCACTTCTGAACGCCAGGGCAACAAGGTTTCCGCAGTGGCCAGGTCGGCCAGTATTTTATCGTAGGTAGAGTCGCGGTCGTTGCGGCCAATGAATAAATCCGACTGCCTGTAAGCCGGCGTCATGGGCGCAGGCACATCTCCCCAGTTACGTATCAGCTCCAGGTAAAACTGTGCTCTCAGGGTTAATGCCTCCCCGTATAAACGGTGCAGCTCTTTTTTCTCTTCGTCGGTGCCGTTATTGTACAGCGGCATTAATGGAATTTGTTCTATGCACAAATTCGCTTTTTCCACTCCCCGGTACAGCTGCCGGAACGGGTTGGCAATTTCCGCATTGGTAAGCAGCAGCTGGTAGCGTCCTATTCCACGCCGGCCGTTGTCGATATTACCGCTGACAATGCCTTCGTCCGAGTCGTAGGGGTAGTACATGCTGATGCGGATGCCGTAACCGGCGTCGCCCTGCAGCTCGTCATACACGCCGATTACCGCGGATGTTGCATTGGCAACGCCTGAAAAAACTTCGTCAATATTATACTGGGAGCCGGGCTTTACTTCTGTCCATTTTTTACAGGCCGGCAGGATCAATAAAACGGCTATACATGCGGCGCCGGTTAAGAAGCCAAGATATTTATGTTGCATGAGAATGATCTGTTTTGCGTTTAAAAAGTAAGGTTTACACCAAACACCCAGGTCCGTGAATGCGGATAGGCGGCAAAGTCAACACCCGGCGTCAGCGGATCGCTGCGGCGGGCAGTAACGTCAGGGTCATAGCCCGAATAGCCGGATATAACCGCCAGGTTATTTACGGTGGCGTATATACGCAAACTGGCGATTTTAGCCCGCTCCGTAACATGCTTCGGTAAGGTGTAGCCCAGGGTCACATTACTGAAACGAAGGTACGAGCCGTCTTCAACCGCCCATGAATGCAGCCACCAGCGCTGCACCCTTACGGGCGACCATATTTTTGCGTTGGCGTTCAGCGCAGCCAGCTCCTGCGGGTTTGTTACCACCTGCCCCTGGCTGTTGATATTGGTCCAGCGGTCTTTCATGATGTTAATCATGTTCAGGTTGGGGAAAGCGCCGTCTGTCCATTCCAGCTTATTGGCGTTATAAATATCATTGCCCACTACAAAATTCACGAATATGCTGGCGTCAAAATTTTTCCAGGTAAACTGGTTATTCCAGCCGCCCGTAAACTTGGGATTGGCGTTGCCGATTACCGTCCGGTCGCCGTCTGCCGTAATAACGCCGTCGCCATCCAGGTCTTTCCACTTTAACATGCCCGGCTGCGGCGTTCCGTAAACGCCGTTCACGGGAACGTGTGCGTTAATATTGTAGGTGCCGGTGGCGGCATCATAGGTAAAATCCTCCAGCTTATAATAGCCGTCGGTTACAAAGCCGTACATTAAACCAACGGGTTGCCCTACCTTCACCAGGTAATCATCTACCCCGTCAGACCCCTGCCAGCCGGAGTTACGGGTAATCTGCGCCGGACCGCCCAGGTTCTCCACCCGGTTTTTATTGAACGCGATATTGAAACTGGTGTTCCAGGAGAAATTTTTTCCCTGTACCGGGTTGGCATTTATCTGCACTTCAATACCGCGGTTTGAAGTGGCGCCGATATTTTGTATCTGTGTGGTATAGCCGTTTGTTGGCGGTATCTGCACGGCCAGCAAAAGATCGTTGGCCGAATTTTTATACGCATCTACTGTTACCTGCAGCTTGTTGTTGAAGAAGGCCAGGTCCAGCCCCAGGTTGCGGGTAATATTCCGCTCCCAGCGAAGATCCGGGTTGGCCAGGGCCGATGGCGCAAATCCCGGCAAAATGGAATGGTTGAATGCATACTGGCCGGTAACGCCGTACAGCTGCCGGTACAGCAGGTCGCCTATACGGTTATTGCCTACCGCGCCATAGCCAAACCGCAGCTTACCATCTGTAAGCCATTTAATGCCGCTCATGAACCGCTCACCGGAAAAGCGCCATGCTATGGAGCCGGAAGGGAAAACCAGGGTGCCGTTCTCCGAAGCAAATTTCGATGACCGGTCGGCACGCACATTTACCGTAGCCAGGTAACGGTCGTCATAAGCATAGCTCACCCGCCCGAACAAAGAAAAGATACGGCTGGGGGCATTCTCCGTGGATGACGGCAGCGGCTGCGACGAGCCTGAAGGCGCTGAACCCAGGCCCATGTTGGCCAGCGCCTTACCGGCGCTTATATCTGCCGGGAAATACCTTGTTTCCACATAGTTGCTGCCGGATAAAAGCTGCACGGTTTCCTCACCCGCCAGCACGGTTATATCATGATGGCCTTTGTATTTGCCAAGGGTGTATTGCAGCACATTTGAATTGTTAAAGGTGCTGTTATGCTGATCGCCAATGGAGGCAATAGGCAGCGAAGCATATTGCCGGGCCGTGCTGGTAATTTTCCCGTGAAAAAGCGACTCCCTGATAGTCGTATAGTCGTACCCGAAGGTTGACCGGAAAGAGAGGTGCTTAAACAGGCTGATATTAACATAGCCGGTAAGGTAGGTGCCTCTTGTTTGCTGGTTGCGGTATTCCGCCTGCGTAAGCAGCACCGGGTTGGTGGCGCCGCTGGAAGCCAGGTAATAATCTTCGTCAAAATCGTCGATACCGCCGCCTGGTATCGGCAGCTCAAACGGGCGGTAATTAATGGCGTGGCGTAAGCGGTTGGTGGCACGGGTACCGGAGCTGGTAGTGCCGGCGCCGTGAACGCCCTGGTCCAGGTACCGCATATTAATGCCTGCCTTCACGTGTTCCGAAACCTTATGCTCCAGCTTAAAGTTGGCGATCTTACGGTCAAACCCTGACTCCAGCAATATACCGTCTTCCTTGTTTGCGGTAAGGCTTAAATTAAAGTTGGTAGCAGCGGTGCCGCCGCTCATAGATACGTTATGGTTCTGGAACATTGCTTTGCGCCCGAACACGCGGTCCTGCCAGTTTACAGGCGCAACGTTCTTGTAGTTCTGCAGGGTGTCCCAGGTAGTGCCGTACAGGTGTGCAAAGTTGGAGCTGTCCGCTTCACTGCTGCGGCTTCTTTCATATTGCCACAGCACAAAGTCATACGGACTTAACACCGGTACGGTAGCAGGCAGCTCGCGCCAGCCGGCGGCGCCGCTGTAGGTTACCTGCGTTTTGCCCGAGCGCCCGCTTTTAGTAGTGATGATTACCACGCCGTTAGCGCCTCTTGCCCCGTAAATAGCCGTGGTAGAGGCGTCTTTCAATACATCTACAGCAGCAATATCCTGCGGCGCAATCACAGACAAGGCATTTTCTACCTGCACGCCGTCAACAATGTATAAGGGCGAGTTATCCTGTGTGATGGAGCCGCCTCCGCGCACACGTATCACCAGTTCCGCGCCGGGCGCGCCTTCCGACGATACTACCTGCACACCGGCCAGGCGCCCCTGCAGCACTTCTGCGGCGGACGACAACGGCACATCCTTGATTTGCCGGGCGCTTACGGAAGAAACAGATCCGGTAACATCTTTTCTTTGCACGGTGCCGTACCCTACTACTACCACTTCACCCAGGTTGCTCTGCTCTTGCCGGAGCTTTACCAGCAAAGGCGCTGCGCCGCCGGCGGTAATGGTTTCAGTACGGTAGCCAATGAAAGAGAACACCAGCTTTACAGGGCCTGTTCCGGTTACGG
>NZ_DASTRI010000156.1:0-18522 GCF_035761305.1 Chitinophaga sp.
GCTGGCCAAAAGCGTGCTGGAAGATCACCTGCACCTGACCGGCTCTATCCGTTACGACAAGAACGAGAACTTTAAAGGACAGTTCAGTCCCCGCCTGTCCGCGGTGTACACTTTCCTAAAAACGCATAACTTCCGCGCTTCATACCAAACCGGTTTCCGCATACCCAACTGCCAGGACCAGTACATAGACCTTCAAACACCCCAGGCGCGCCTGATAGGTGGCCTGCCCTTCCTGATTGACCGTTATGGACTGAAAAATGGTCCTGTTTATACGCTGGAGTCTGTGCAGGCCGGCCACCCCGAGCCATACCAGTTCCGCGATTTTGAGCCGGAAAGGATCATTGCCTGGGAAGCAGGCTACAAAGGGCTGTTTGCCAATAAAGTGCTGGTAGACGCTTATGTATATACGAACAACTTCAAGAACTTTAACGGCTCGCAGGTGCTGGTAAAGCCCACCGGCGCAGGCACCTCCGAGATATATTCCATTCCGGTGAACTTTACAAAAGACATTAAATCATGGGGATGGGCCGTGGGCATCGACTACTCTATGCCCATGAACTTTATGGTGGGCGGCAACATTTCCTATAACGAGCTGTCGAACGAAAAAGACCTGGGCGGTTTCCAGGCTATGTACAACACGCCCAAGGTGCGTTACAACCTGTATGCAGGCAACCGCAATATTGCAGGCTCTAACTTCGGCTTTAATGTTACCTGGCGCTGGCAGGATAAGTTCATATGGCAGTCGTCCTTTGTGGGGCCGGTAGTAAGAACACTGGGCTACAGCGAGATGCCGGCCTACGGCACGCTGGATGCGCAGATCAGCAAGCTGTTCCCGAAAATAAAAACCACCGTAAAGATAGGCGGCGCCAATATCCTGAAAAACGAATACATTCAATCATGGGGTAATCCTACCGTGGGAGCGCAGTACTATGTTTCCCTGGGGTATAACTTATAACTTACTCACTCCTTAAAATTGGCGAAGGTCCTGGTGCATTACCAGGACCTTCTATTTTGTTGTAACCCCAACCAGGTTGGGTTATCTTAAAAGCCGCCGAACGGCTATACATTAAAACGGAAATGCATTACATCGCCATCCTGCACCAGGTACTCCTTCCCTTCTATACGCAGGCGGCCGTTGTCGCGGGCCGCTGCTTCGGAGCCGTACTTCACATAATCGTCATACGCAATTACCTCTGCCTTAATAAAGCCTTTTTCAAAATCGGTGTGTATTACGCTAGCGGCCTGGGGGGCTTTCCAGCCGTTGTGGATGGTCCAGGCGCGTACTTCCTGCACGCCTGCCGTAAAATAGGTAATGAGGTTCAGCAGCTTGTAGGCAGAGCGGATCAGGCGGTTAAGGCCCGGCTCTTCCAGCTGGTATTCCGACAGGAACAGCTCTTTATCCGCCGGGTCTTCCATTTCGGAGATCTGGGCTTCTATAGAGTTGTTCATCACTATTACTTCTGCATTTTCTGCTTTTACAGCGTCCCGGAGGGTTTCGGAGTATTTATTGCCGGTATGCAGGGAGGCTTCGTCTACGTTGGCTACATATAATACCGGCTTTTCAGTGAGCAGGAACAGGTCGGCAATAGCCGTACGGTCTTCCTTGCTGAGGCCCAGGGAGCGGATGTTGCGGCCCTGCTCCAGGCACTGCTGGCACTCTTTCAATATTTCATATTCCTTTTTGGCTTTGGGATCGCCGCCGGTTTTGGCCATCTTTTCTACCCGGGCTATCTTCTTTTCCACGGTTTCCAGGTCCTTCAGCTGCAGCTCGGTATCAATGATCTCCTTGTCGGCTACCGGGTTTATGGGGCCTTCTTCCCTTAAGATATTGTCGTCTTCAAAGCAGCGGATCACGTGCACAATGGCGTCTACCTCCCGGATGTTGGCCAGGAACTTGTTGCCCAGGCCTTCTCCCTTGCTGGCGCCTTTTACCAGGCCGGCAATGTCCACGAACTCGATGGTGGTGGGTACTACCCGGTTGGGTTTTACCAGCTCCTCCAGCTTATACAGGCGGGCGTCCGGCACATCTACCAGGCCCACATTCGGCTCAATAGTACAGAACCGGTAGTTACTGGCCTGTGCTTTGGCGCTGTTACTAACTGCGTTAAATAATGTTGATTTTCCTACGTTCGGCAATCCTACTATTCCTGCTTGCAACGCCATACTTTTTTTAAAAATTTGCCCGCAAAGATAAGGAAAATTGTACAATAGTCCATTTCGCCGGTGGAACAGGAGGAGAAGCGGCGCCGGCAAGGGTTTGGCGGGATGCCGGCGGCGGTATAAATATTTCCGCCATTTTTAATTTACGATTTTAGCATTTAGATTTGGCAAATGGTATTGGCCGGCAGGCCGTTATTTAAAACATTTTAGCGCGATATCATCTACGCAGCACGGCTGTTAAACAAATGGCCGGCGGACTAACCAACGACTATGGCATTAAACTACATCTGGATCGCTTTTTTTGTGATCGCATTTATTGTGGCGCTGATCCGCCTGATTTTCCTGCATGACACTGCTGTTTTTTCATCCGTAATGACCGCCATGTTCGACAGCGCCAAAACCGGCGCGGAAATTTCCCTGGGCCTGGCCGGCATTATGACCTTCTGGATGGGTATTATGCGCGTAGGGGAAAAGGCCGGTATGATCGGCATTTTTGCCAGGGCGGTAGATCCCTTTTTTTCCAGGCTGTTCCCGGGCATCCCTAAAAAGCACCCTTCCATGGGCTCTATTGTAATGAACTTTTCGGCTAATATGCTTGGGCTGGACAATGCCGCCACGCCGGTAGGCCTGAAAGCCATGAAAGAGCTGCAGGAGCTGAACCCGTCTGCCGATACCGCCACCAATGCGCAGATCATGTTCCTGGTGCTGAATACCGCCGGCATGACGCTGATTCCCACTTCGGTAATTGCCATGCGCCTGGCCATGGGCGCGGCCAATCCTGCCGATATTTTTATTCCTACCGTGATAGGCACGTTTATATCGTTCATGAGCGGCGTAATAGCCGTGGCGCTGTACCAGCGTATCAGCCTGTTTAACCTGCCGTCGCTGGTGTTCTTTGGCGGGTTTGCCCTGCTTATGTACGGCCTGTATCTGTGGATGCACAACATGCCTCCTGCTGATGTAGCTACGTACACCGGCCTGCTGGGCGGATTGATCATCTTCTCCATTATCATCTCTTTCCTGGTGCTGGGTTTTATACGGCGCATCAATGTATATGAAGTGTTTATTGACGGCGCCAAAGACGGTTTCCAGACCGTAGTGATGATCATCCCGTACCTGGTGGCTATACTGGTAGCTATTGCCGCCTTCCGCGCCACCGGCTGCATGGATTACCTGGTGAATGCCATTGGCAGCGTGTTTGCCTGGATGGGCATTAACACCGATTTTGTGCCGGCATTGCCGGTAGGCCTTATGAAAACCCTGAGCGGGGGCGCTGCCCGCGGCCTCATGGTTGACGCCATGAAGGTGTACCACCCCGACTCCTTTGTGGGGCGCCTGGTTTGTATTATGCAGGGCTCCACGGAAACCACCTTTTATATCCTGGCCGTTTACTTTGGTTCTGTAAACATCCGCAACACCCGCTATGCCTTAACCTGCGGCCTCATTGCCGACCTGGTAGGCGTGGTGGCGGCGATTGTGCTGGGCTATATATTCTTTCATTAATCAGGAATTATTTAATTACGAATTACGAATGATTGGCGGTGCGCCATTCAAGCAGCGTACAATTGGAATTATAAACTACGCCCCTGCAAAAATGGTAATCGTATAGCTCACATTTAATTACCTGGAACGGCAGTAATGCATACATGCCTTATGCAAACTGCCCGCTGCCCACAATTCACAATTCGTAATTAAATAATTCGTAATTGATTTGTATATTGCCGGCCGCACCCACCATGCGCTATCTTGTATAAAAAACCTTTTCCGTACTATGAAAATTTCTCTCCACGAAGACTGGATAGCGGTTATTATTGCTTTCCTGACAATTGTACTGGTAGCTGTCGGTTTTGCGCCTACCCTTCCTAAATTCGGCGCCTGGAATAATGGCAGCGGCCTGTGGGCGCAGCTCACCAACCCGGCCTTATTAAGCCAAACCGGCATCCTGTTCCTGTGGGCGCTGGGCAGCCTGCTGCTGGCCCGTTTGCTGGCCGGAAATGCGCAGCCGCTCAAGCTGGCTGTTAGCCTGCTGGGCATTGTTGTAATCAGCCTGGCCGCGCAGCTGATCACCGGCAATAAGGCCATTAAAGACCTGGGGATTGAAGTGGTGTTATTCAGCCTGTTACTGGGCCTTTTCATCAACAATGTGCTGGGCGTGCCCGCCTGGCTGAAACCTGCCATTCAAACGGAGCTGTTTATTAAAATAGGCCTGGTACTATTAGGCGCCAATGTGCTGTTCCAGGATGTTATCAACGCCGGCGGGCTGGGCATCCTGCAATCAGTAGTGGTAGTGTTTACCGTATGGTACTTCTCATTTTGGGTATGTAAAAAAATGGGGCTGGATGATGAATTCCGGATGATGATCTCCAGCGCAGTGTCTATTTGCGGCGTATCTGCCGCTATTGCTACTTCCGGCGCTATTGAGGGCGATAACCGCAAGCTGTCGCACGTAATTTCCCTGGTGCTGATCATTGCCATTCCCATGATGCTGATTATGCCATACATTGCCGTGTGGACGCACATGACCGCGCCCGTAGCCGGGGCATGGCTGGGCGGCACTATTGATACTTCCGGCGCCGTGGTAGCCGCAGGCACCCTGCTGGGCGAAGAAGCGCTGAAGTATGCCACGCTGGTAAAATTCTCGCAAAATGTGCTCCTGGGCCTGGCCGCCTTTTTCATTTCGGTGTACTGGACCATTAGCAAAAAAGAGATAAGCGCTGATAAAAAGCCGGGACTGAAAACCGTTTGGGAGCGCTTCCCGAAATTTGTGCTGGGTTTCGTACTGGCGTCGCTGTTATTTTCCTTTATACTGCCGCCGGCAACGGTTGCTGCTGCAAAAGGACCGCTGAAAGAATTACAGACCTACTGGTTTGCGCTTGCCTTTACCTGTATAGGGCTGGAAACCAAGTTCACCGATATTTTCAGGATGGAGAACGGCCGCCCCGCCATTGCGTTTATTATTGCCCAGGTGTTTAATATATTCTTTACGCTGCTGGTAGCGTATTTTGTATTTGGACGATAGGGAATTCAATTATGAATTGTCAATTACGAATTACGAAATGCGAAGCATTCATGAATACCTTTGAAAATAAATTGCGGAACGCTTAGCAGATGAATGTTGCGTATAATTTCTACATTCAATGCTAAGCGTTCCGCTTTCATCCAATTCGTAATTTGTAATTGACAATTCGTAATTAAACTTACTCGTCCCACCACAACCTGTCGGCCAGCGAACCTACAGCAGGTACATTGCCGGCGTTACGGCTGGTTTCTATGCTCGGGTAAGCCACGCGGCGGATATAGGTGTCCAGCACGGCGTTTTCCGGCATGTGAAAGTCTTTGTACATATAGTCGAACCGGCGGGCATCTACCCATGCTTCGGGGTTCAGGAACATGGCAACGTATTTTTCCTTCATAATAAGCGCCAGTGTTATATTGGCCTCTCCTACCGACACTGCCGCGTTATTAACATAGGCATCGCGGTTGGCCGCGCTTACGCCTATCTTATCCATATTGGCCCTGATACCGTCCTGGTAGGCGATGTAGGCATTGTGCTTATCGCCGGCGCGGAAATATGCTTCTGCCGCAATGAACCTGCACTCCGCATACGTGATAAGGATCAGCGGCGCACCGCCTTTTGAATAAAAACCATTCAGGGAAAGATAGCTTTCATCGTGATTAGTACCTGTGCCTACCCTGCCCTTGCCATTGATGGTGCCGCGGTAATCGCCATAGCGGGTGGTATCTGCTATCAGGGGCAGGCGCGGATCAAATACGCCAAAGGTGCTGTCGTTCAGCGCCGCTACAAAGTGGGTGCTCAGCCAGCCGTCGAGCAACGCCTGTGTATTGTTATAGGCGGCCTGGTTCCAGGGGCTGCGCGACTGGAACTGGGTGATCTGCGCATCATCACTGTTGCCGGTGTAGGCGCTGTTCAGCGCGGCCAGCACCTGGGCCGGATCATAATCGGCTGTTTTGGTAATGCGGGTGAGCAGGCGGGCTTTAAGCGCGTAGCCCGTTTTTCTCCAGGCAGCCGTGTCGCCATGGTGTATCAGGTCGCGGGTTTCATCCAGGAGTATCTTGGGATCGGGCTTGGCCAGGTCTGCCAAACCTTCATCTATCAATGACAGGCAGGAGGCGTATACGTCTTTGTCCTCATCATAATGCGGCTGTACGAAATTGCCGCTCAGCGCTTCCTTGTAAGGCACCGCGCCAAAAAGGGAATTCATGATGCTCAGGTTGAGCGCCAGCATAATTCTGCCGGCGCCGGCATGCCCGTATGCCCCCGTGGAGTCGGCCTGGTGAATAAGATCATACAGGTCGGCCATGGTATTATAGGTTGCTTCCCAGGTGCCGCTGTAGTCCACCTCATCATACGTATCTGAGCTGCTGGCTGTGTTGGGCGACGCCAGGTATTGCACAAAGTACGAGGTATTATTACCGGTGCGGTACACCGTATAGGCGGTATTGTAAGTAGTGCTGCCCAGCAATCCATTGAGGGGCGCAGCTTCTGATATATTTGGATTTTTATTTACGTCCAGGTACTTCTTACACCCTGTTATAATAAACAGGCTGCAGCAGGTAACGGCTATGATCAATCTTTTCATAATGCAGCGCTTTAAAAGGTTACGTTAATGCTGGCCAGGAAGCTCCGTACAGCCGGGTAGGTAAACCCGGCAAAGGCGTCGGCATTGCTGCCAGCGTCAAAGGAGCTGGACTCCGGATCAAAGCCAGTGTATTTGGTATGCAGCCACAGGTTATTACCGGTAAGGGTAATATTGGCGCCGCTGATAAAATGGGTTTTAGACAGCAGCCTGGAAGGCAGCTGGTAAGAGAGGCTTACATTACGTAAACGTACCCACGAAGCATCTTCAATAAAAACTTCCGTTACGCCCCGGTATACGCTGCGGTAATAGCCGTCGCCATAATCCCTGCCATCCGGGCCAACGCCCTGGCCCAGGTACACGGGAATATCGTTCGGTTTGCCATCTGCAAATACCCCGTCAAACACCTTTGTCTGGTCGCGGTTCTCCGTCATTTTTGAAGCGCCAAAAGCGGCCAGGAAGTTGGCGAACTGGTTATACTTTTGCACGCCGTGCCTTACATCAAACAGGAAAGAAAGGCTAAATGCCTTATAGGAAAGCGTATTGTAAATGCTGCCTATCCATTTCGGCTGTGAGTTGCCCAGGTATTTTTGCGTGGTATTAATAACCGGGAAACCGGCCAGCGACCCGCTGCTTTGGATCAGGATAGGCCGGCTTTTGTCAATGGTCAGCTCGTCTTCTGTATCATTTCCATAATACCTGGCATAGCTGCGGCCGAATATAGCGCCTACCGGGTACCCTACAATATATTTCATGGTGGCGTTGGAGCTGGCGTAACCAAACTGGGAGCCTACCACAATCTCATTTACCCCTTCGCGCAGGGCCAGCACTTTGTTGCGGTTGGCGGAAAAGTTCACCCGCACATCCCAGTTGAAGTTTTTGCTTTTTACCGGCGTGCCGTTCAGCGATATTTCAATGCCCCGGTTCTGGATTGAGCCGGCATTGGTGTAAAAGGTTTCGTAACCGGCGCTGGACGGAATGGGTATGCTCATCACGAGGTCCTTACTTTTGGAAGTGTACCAGGTAAAGTCAATGCCTATACGGTTATCCAGGAACTTCAACTCTGTACCGGCTTCAAAGGTGCTGGTAAATTCCGGTTTCAGGTCCGGGTCGGTTTTGGTATCGGCCCTTGTCCAGCCAATAATATTATTATCAATCGGGCCACCGGGCAGTGTTTCATAACCGGAAGTGAGCTTGTAGGGAGATGCATCCTTTCCTATTTTTGCCCAGGAAGCACGGAGCTTACCATAAGAGAGAATGTGCTGCGGCAGCTTCAGGTGGTCTGTAAAAATATAGCCTGCGCTTACCGAAGGATAGAAAAAGTGGTGGCGGTGGGTTGGCAGCGTAGAGGTAAAGTCTTCACGGCCGGAAAATGTAAGATACAGGTAATTGTCCCAATTTAACGTCCAGTCGGCAAACACGCCGATAATGCGGTAATCCTCTTTATACTGCCGGCTTACTACGCGTTTGGCATTCTGCATTATCAGCAGGTCCGGTATGTCAAGGGTGTCGCCTTCTGTTGCCAGGCGTTTCAGCTTATATTCATACAGGTCATGCCCCAGCTTCAGGTCAGACGTGAGGCGCGGCGTGATGTTATTTTTGAAGTTGGCGATAAAGGTGCTGTTCAGCGTACGTTTATTGATCTGGTATTCGTACACAAAACCCTGGCCGGCATCGCCGTTAGGCACTTCATCCGCCAGTCCTTTAGGGCCGGCCGCTGTAAAGGTTCTTGCATCGTTGTAAAAGTCGGTGCCCACGCGGTAAATCAGATCCAGCCATTTAAAGGGCGAGTAAGTGGCATTCACGTTACCGATCACGCGGTTTACATTGTCTTTAAAACGGTTGTGGTATAAGGTGAACATCGGGTTATCTGTACCGGTAGCATTATATGTATTCTGTGTGCCGTCGGGCTTAATATAATCGGCCACATCCCAGCGCGGCGACCAGTAAATCAGCTGCTCCCCGTAACGGTCCGCATTTACGCGGTAGCCGCCGGAATTAATATAGTTCATGGAAGCGCCCATTTTAAACTTGTCGCTGAAGCGCAGCTCCCCGTTCAGCTTTGCAGAGTAGTTTTTGTAATCGCTGAAGGGAATTACGCCGTCCTGGTCAAACTGGGAGAAAGATGCGGCAAACACTGCTTTTTCCGTGCCGCCGCTCATGTTCAGCGTATTGCGCACCTGCTTGCCTGTTTTATAAGCGCGCTTGTAGTTATTGAACAGGGATGCAGGATGTGTAGGGTCCAGCTGCCTGGCTTCTTCCACGGTAGGGCCCCAGGAGGGCCAGAAGCTGGTTTTATCATACTCGCCCTTGTAACCCTGGGAAAAACGGGTTTGCACGTCGGGTGTTTTGTTCACATTATCAATGCCGTAGGTAGAGGTAAGGCTTACCATTAAACGCCCTGCCCTGCCGGATTTGGTAGTGATCACCACGGCGCCGTTGGCAGCCCGCAGGCCATACAGGGCAGTGGCGGCGCCGCCCCTCAAAATGGAAATGCTTTCCACGTCATCCGGGTTAATATCCGCGGCGCGGTTGCTCATGCCGCGGGTATCATCTATACCTGTACTGGTATAGGTATCATTGTCTATGGGAATGCCATCCACCACAAACAACGGCTGGTTGGATTTGGTAGGATCAAGCGAATTAATGCCGCGGATAATGATCCTGGCCCCCTGGCCGGGCGCGCCGCCGGTGCTGGAGATCTGCACGCCGGCTACTTTCCCCTGCAGGGCATTTACCACGTTGGTTTGTTTGGAGGTGATGAGGTCGGCCCCGCTTACATCCTGCACGGCATAACCCAGCGCCCTTTTCTCTTTTTTAATGCCCAATGCCGTTACCACCACCTGCTGCAGCTCGCGGGTATCGGGCGTAAGGGTTACCTGCAGGCTTGTTTGCCCGTTCAGGGGCACCTCCTTTTTCAAATAACCTACAAAGCTGAACACCAGGGTGGCGTTGGTGGTGGGTACGGTAATACTGAAACGGCCATCTGCATTGGTGGTAGCGCCGGCGGCGCCGCCTTTTACCTGGATGGTTACGCCGGGGAGGGGCTGTCCTCCGTCTGATGCTGTTACGCTGCCACGTACTACGGGGTTCTGCGCCTTTAGCAAAACAGGCAACAAGCAACAGCACAGCATGATGCACGCGAAAATTTTTTTCATGTTGCGCGGTTTAGAAATTGGTTGATATAGATGTGTTGACTACTACATTATAGACGCCCGGCTCGTGCGCGCGCTAATCGTACTTTCCTACCTTTTCTTCCATGGTTACATCGCTATCCTTGCGGATCTGCATTTTAATATACACCAGCAACTGTTCTGCGCCGGCTTTAAAGCATACTTCCTGCGCTTTACGGGCAATTTCCATCAGCTGGTCATAAGGGCCTTCCATCACCGTTTCAAACGGGCATACGCGGTACGGTACGCCGGAGGCCTGTATCACTGCTATGGCTTCATCTACTACAGCATATACTTTATCGCTGGCTACCTGTGGTATGATCTGTAATGCTAAATTAATCTTGTGATACATGTGCGGGTTTTATACGGAACGTTCTGTTGTAAGCTTATTGCAAAATAATCAATGTTCATGTGAATTCATAGCCTGCCCGCCCTTACTTTTTCCACCTTACTTCGTACAGGTCTTTGCGCATGTCTTTCATGGTATGTACGCTGCCAAAGGCATTCAGCTCCTTCAGCAGCACCAGGTCAACATCCGCAATCACAATCATTTCCGTATTGGGCGTGGCGTCGGCCTTTACGCCGTTTACAGGAAATGCAAAGTCCGACGGGGTAAGCACCGCGCTTTGCGCATATTGCAGGTCCATATTATTTACCTTGGGCAAATTGCCAACGCAGCCGGCTATGGCCACGTAGCACTCCATTTCCACTGCGCGCGCCTGCGCGCAAAAACGGACACGGTTATACGCATGCTGCGTATCAGTGAGGAACGGCACGAACAGAATTTGCATCCCCTGCTCTGCCAGCATGCGGCTGGGCTCGGGAAACTCTACGTCATAGCAGATCTGTATGCCTATTTTGCCGCAGTCTGTATCAAACACCTTCAGCTCCTGCCCTCCTTTTACGCCCCAGGCAAATACTTCGCTGGGGGTGGGATGCATTTTTATGTAGTGGTCGTAAGTACCGTCGCGGCGGCACAGGTAGCTGATGTTATACAGCTGCTCGTCAATAACAATGGGCATGCTGCCGCCGATAATGTTTACATTGTACGAAACGGCATGGCGCACAAATTCGTCACGTATCTGCTCGGTATATTTTGCCACGCCGCGTATGGCGCCGGCGGGGTCCAGCTGGTTAAACTCCGCCATCAGCGGGGCATTGAACAGCTCGGGAAACACTACAAAGTCGGAGCCGTAGTCGCTTACCGCATCAATAAAATATTCCACCTGCTCCAGGAAACCGCTAAGGCTGCGGTAGTCGCGCATTTGCCACTGCACCAGGCCAATACGTACGGTTGATTTGTTGTAGCGCACGGTATCTGCATCCTTCTCATAATAGATATTGTACCACTGCAGCAGCGTGGCAAAGCCTTTTGACGACTCATCATGCGGCAGGTAGTTGCGCAGTATCTTCTTTACCAGGAAATCGTTGGAGAACTGGAAGGTAAGCGTAGGATCATAGATCTCTTTATCCTGCACTTTCTCAATGTACTCGCGGGGCGTCATCTCATCCGCGTACTTTTCGTAGTTGGGGATGCGGCCGCCGGCTACTATGCCGCGCAGGTTCAGGCGCTCGCATAAGCTTTTGCGCGCGTCATAGAGGCGGCGGGCCAGGCGCCTGCCCCGGTAGTCGGGATGTACAAATATTTCTATGCCGTACAGTATATCCCCTTTGGGATCATGCGTGCTAAAGGTATAGTACCCGGTAATCTGCTCATAGGTATGTTCATCACCGAATTTTTCATAGTCTACGATAATGGACAGCGCGCAGCCTACCACCTTTCCATTTACGGTAACGGCTATCTGCCCTTCGGGAAACAGGCTGATAAGCCTGCGCAGCGTAGGCTCGCGCCAGTAGCTGCCCGCCATGTCCGGGTAGGCAGATACCATGGACTCTTTCAGGTCAAAATAATCTTCTGCTGTTAACAATCTTATATCTACAGTTTCTGTCATGGCCATAATTTTGGAAGCTCAACAAAAAAGTAATCGGTACTTTAGCCTTTAATAAATATACCTAAAAGACGGCAATAACCACTCAGCATCCCTGTTGACCGGCATAACCCTGGTAACTATTCACTACCTTTGCATCATTCAAAAACTATTCAGCATTCTTATGCCCCTTATTCAAAACCGGGACATCGTTATTGTAGGCTTACAGCAATGGCATACCCCTATTGGCAGCAATTGTAAAAATATCGCATTGCAGTTTGCCCGGCATAACCGGGTGCTGTATGTAAATTCACCGCTGGACCGGCGCACTATTCTGCAGCAAAAGGATGATCCCGAAGTGGCTTTTCACCTGAAAGTGGCGAAAGGCAGGGCCAATGGCATTGTACCTATTGGCGACAACTTCTGGAACCTGTACCCCGACCGGGTGCTGGAATCAGCCAATTTTATACCTTTTACCCCCCTGTTCTCTGTTTTTAACCGCATTAACAACAGGCGCTTTGCCAAAAGCATACAGGCCGCTGTGCAGCAGCTGGGGTTTAAGAATATTCTTTTGTTTAACGACAATGATATTTTCCGGGGCTTTTACCTGAAAGAGCTGCTGCGCCCCGACTGCTATATTTATTACAGCAGGGATTACCTGGTAGCCATGGATTACTGGAAAAGGCACGGGCCCGGGCTGGAGCCGCGGCATATTGCCAAGGCGGATGTAGCAGTGGCTAACTCCCTGTACCTTACAGATATGCTGTTAAAGTATAACCGTAACAGTTATTACGTAGGCCAGGGCTGCGATCTGAGCCTGTTTGACCCGCAAAAGCTTTACGACCGGCCGCAGGACCTGCCTGTAACAGATATGCCGGTTGTAGGCTATGTAGGCGCCTTAACCGCCATGCGACTGGATATTAACATACTCCTGCACATCAGCCGCAGCCGGCCGCAGTGGCAGATTGTGCTGGTAGGGCCGGAAGATGAGGTATTCCGCCAGTCGGCGCTGCACCAACAACCTAATATCCACTTCCTGGGCCGTAAATCCATGCCGGAGCTGCCGGCCTATTTACAGCATTTTGATGTGTGCATAAACCCGCAGCTGGTGAATGAGATCACCATTGGCAACTACCCCCTGAAAATCGACGAATACCTGGCCATGGGCAAACCGGCCGTAGCTACAGATACCAAAACCATGCAGCTGTTCAGGGACCATGTATACCTGGCGGCAACTGCGGAGGATTATATTCCGCTGATTGAAAAGGCAATGGACGAAGATGATCCCCGGCGGCGTGCGGCACGCATTGCATTTGCACAATCACATACCTGGGAAAATTCAGTAGCGGAAATTTACAGGGCTATTTTGAGCGTAAAGCAGAAAGCTTAAAGCAAAAAGCAGCTAACCTGATACGTTACCGGTTTCGCCGTATTTTACTTTTACATTTAGCATTTAAAATTTTACATTTTATATTCCTCCGGCTCTCCTGCTGCAATAAAAAAAGAGGATGTACCTGCATGAGATACATCCTCTTTGTTATTTAAGGCAATTTAAAACGATGTTTGATCTCCTGCTTTCAGGAATTTACCGGTCCAGCGGAAGGTGCCCTTGCTGTCTTTTACTTCCATGATATAATAACCGGCAGGCAGGGTGGTTACATCCACATCCTTCTGAATGGTTTTGCCGGTTACCGGCTCGCTAAAGCTGGCTTTAGGCCTGCCGTTCAGGTCGTATATGGTGAAGTACAGCCTGTCGCCCGCGCCTACATACCTTACCATAATACGCATGTTGGTAACGGCCGGGTTGGGATACATGGCCACTGAATCCAGCGTAATAGTGGTTTGGTTTGGCAGCACATTTACCGTATAGGTGGTTTTGCTTACCGCGCTCTCATTGTCGGTTACAGTAAGCTCAAACACATAGGTACCTGCTTCCAGGCCGCTGATGCGGGTTTCTACCAGGTCAGGATGCCAGATATAGGCCGCGCTTGGGCCGCTTACCTGCCTCCAGGAGTAGGTTACAATAGTGCCATCCGGATCGCTGGAACCTGCGGCGTTTATATACATATAGTCGGTAGGCGCCTGTACAGATGCGTCGCCGGCGGCTACGGCCAGCGGAGCTATGTTCTTTGCCACGGGCGCTGCCTTCACAATTACGGCTATACGATCTGTAGCGGTAGCGCCATCATTATCGGTTACCTTCAGCTCATACACATACGTGCCGGGTTCTACCAGGCCGGTGATATTGCTGTCCACATGATCCGGCCATTGTATGGTGGAGTGTGCGCCGCTAACCTGTGTCCACTGGTATGTTTTAATGCTGCCGTCAGCGTCCCTGCTTGCACTGCCGTTTACATGGGCAGTGGTCATTGGCAGGGTAATGGTGATATTGCTGCCCGCGTTGGCAATGGGCGCTTTGTTGGCCGGATCCGGCAGTACGGTTACGGTTATACGGTCGGTTGCGGTTGCACCATCGTCATCGGTCACGCGCAGCTGGTAAACATAGGTGCCTACATCCAGGCCGGTGATGTTGGTGCCGCCCCTGGTGGGATATATAATGGTGCCCTGGCCGCCGCTTACTTTGGTCCACAGGTAAGATACAATCTTTCCATCCGGATCATAGGAGCCATGACCATTTACATTCGCGGTGCGCAGCGGCAGGCGGATGGTTATATTGGTGCCGGCGTTGGCTATGGGCGCTTTGTTGGCCGCTGCTTTTACGGTAACGGTTACATCGTCCGTAGCCCTGGCATTTTTATCGTCAGTTACTGTTAGCCTGAACACATAGGTACCTGCAACCGTTAAGCGGGTAACGGTGGTTTTGCTGGCAGCAGGTTTGGTAATGGCGCCGGCGGAGGGGCCGCTTACCTTGGTCCATGCGTATTTGGTGATACGGCCGTCCGCATCGCTTGAGCCGCTGCCATCCAGCGTAATGGTGCTGGCGGGCAGGGTAATGGTGATGTTATTTCCGGCCTTGGCTACCGGCGCCTTGTTGGCAGCGCCGTGTACCGTAATGGCTACATCGTCTGTAGCAGTGGCGTTTTTATTATCTGTTACGGTTAGCCTGAACACATAGGTGCCTGCGGTGGTTAAGCCGGTAACCTTGGTTTTCCTGGCCGTGGCTTTGGCAATGGCACCGCCGGCAGGACCGCTTACTTTGGTCCAGGCATATTTGCTGATACTGCCATCCGGATCGCTGGAGGCGCTGCCATCGAGCGTGGCGCTGCTGGTGGGCAGCGTAATGCTGATGTTATTACCTGCTTTTGCTATCGGCGCTTTGTTGGCCGCTGCTTTTACGGTAACGGTTACATCGTCTGTAGCAGTGGCGTTCTTATTATCTGTTACCGTTAACCTGAACACATAGGTGCCTGCGGTGGTTAAACCCGTAACGGTGGTTTTGCTGGCAGCAGGGCTGGTTATTTTACCGGCAGAGGGGCCGCTAACTTTGGTCCAGGCATATTTGCTGATGCTGCCATCCGGATCTTTGGACGCAGTGCCGTTCAACGTGGCGCTGCTGGCGGGCAGCGTAATGCTGATGTCATTGCCGGCACTGGCTACCGGCGTTTTATTGGCAGCGGCATTCACTGTAACGGTTATATCGTCTGTAGCAGTAGCCTTTTTATTGTCTGTTACCGTTAGCCTGAACACGTAGGTGCCTGCAGTGGTTAAACCTGTAACAGTGGTTTTGCTGGCAGCAGGGCTGGTTATTTTACCGGCAGCGGGGCCGCTAACTTTAGTCCAGGCATATTTGCTGATGCTGCCATCCGGGTCTTTGGACGCAGTACCGTTCAACGTGATACTGCTGGTGGGCAGCGTAATGCTGATGTTGCCACCGGCATTGGCCACCGGGGGGGTGTTGCCGCCAGTACCCACTACGCTAATGGTTACCCTGTCTTTACTGCTGCCGCCTGCATTATCTGTTACGGTTAGCTCAAACACATAGGTGCCTGCCACCAGGCCGGTAACATCTGTGTTGCTGGCGTCTGCTTCTGCAATGGTGTAGGACGCGGGACCGCTGATCTTTTTCCACAGGTAGGTAGTAATTACCCCATCGGCATCAAGCGAATTGCTGCCATACAGCTGTGTAGCATTGGTTGGCAGCTTTAAGGTTACATCGCTGCCTGCTTCTGCGTCGGGCAGCTTGTTACCGGAAGACGGCATTACTGTTACCAGCACTTCATCGGTGTTGATAGCGCCGCTGTTATCGGTTACGGTCAGCTCAAACACATAGGTGCCGGCTACCAGGCTGCTCACGGTAGTTTTGGAGGAGGTAGCGCTGGCAATAATGCCCTGTGCAGGGCCGCTCTTCTTCCTCCAGGAATATTTGGTGATAATGCCGTCCGGGTCTTTTGAGCCGGTACCATTCAGCGTTGCACTGGCAGAAGGCAGCTTAATGACTATATCGTTGCCTGCATTTGCAGTGGGCGCGGTGTTCAGCAACCCTTTATATTCATAAGCGCCAACATCGTACTTGCCACCCTGGGGGCGTGTTACATCATCATAGTCGGTTTTAAGGCCAAGATCAGACACATCACGGCCGGCATTTACTGCAGCGGATTTAGCTGTTAAGGTAAATATGCCGCCCAGTATATTGCTCAGCAGCGGCAGGTCGGTGGTTTTGTACGACTGGTTATTGGCATAGTCGAACTTAATAGCCTTAGCGCCTCTTATGTACATGCCGCTTTGCGGGTAGTCCCCTGCAGCGCCCGGGGCAATGATCAGGTTATTATACACTTTATGGCCAACCGTGGTAAGGTCTGCATATATTTTAATAGCATCCACACCGGTGTTGGAAATGGTATTGTTATAAATGTAGCCGGTTGCGGGCTGAAATACCAGCTTATCCGTTACGTTTATGCCTTCAAAGTAGGTATTGGTAATAATGTTGTTGTATACGTAGTTAATGCCGGAGCCAAAGATCTGTATGCCGCAGTTATATCCTTTATCCACGCGGTTGTTGTAGATACGCAGGGTGCTGCCGCCGCCGCACAGGATGCCGTAGCCGTGGGCGCTGTTTTTTGCCATGGCATAGTTTACCACGCGGTTGTGGTGCACCAGGTTGTTGCCCATATCGGCCATAGCGATCTGTATGCCATCGCTGCCCATATTTTCAAGGTCGTTGTCATACACTTCCAGGTTCTCAATGTGGTGCGATTTCATATCCTTGCAGGAGCCGTCGTCCCACAGGTAGTGGGTATTGCCGATGTAAAAGCCTTCCCAGGCAGAGTTGCGGCACAACAGGTGATGTATTTTCACATTGCGCATTACAAACCTGCCTTCCAGCCACTCAGGATGGCCGCACTGCTGCAGGGTTTTGGCCTGCACAAACATGCCGGCGTCGTGCACATAGGCGTTGTGCACGTCAAAGTCGCTGGTGCCGTCGCCAAAGAAAAAGCCGAACAGCTTCTGGCCGTTCTTATTGGTGCCGTTCACGTCAAAGCCATATTCCAGGTTCTTCTCGCCGGTACCCTCTACCTTAAAATATTTTGAGTTGGTAAACATAAAAGAGGCGGCGGTAGTGGTGCTGTTAACACCGGTGCGTACCAGGCCGCCGCAGTTTTGGATTATTATGGGTTTGGCAGCGGTGCCTAACAGCCCGCCGAACTGGATAAAATCATAATCTCCTGCTGCCAGGCACAGGGTATCGCCTGCAACAATGTTCAGGCTTTTCATGGCATTGGGATAATAAACCTGGTTGCCGCTGGAGCGGGGAACTGTAATGCGTTTATTACCGGTAACCGGTTTGGAGGCGCTAGGCGCCGATGGTGCCGTAACGGCGGCGCCGCGGGTGTATTGCAGCATCCACTCATACACGTTCATACCGTTCTCCTGGTAATTCGGATCGTAGGCTTTTGACCACGCATCGTGGATGGCGGCATCAAAAGTCGTTAGCTTCGCCTTGGGAGAGGGAGTGGGCTTTTCGCCGTTGATGGCGTTTACCCAACCCACTGAGTAACTATAGGGAACCGTAGGATCGTTATTATTATGTAATGCCCATACAGGCGTATTATCGGAGGCAATGGTTTTTTGCAGCTGCGGGAACGGAACCGGATCGTAGGCGCCGCACACCACTACGGCGGCAGCATACTGCTTTGCTTTAGCCGGATCTTCGGAAATAGCGCCCCAGATAACGCCGCCGCCCATGCTTAAACCGGTGACGTATAAACGGCTGGCATCTATACGCAGCTGTTTCTGCAGGTAAGCCACCAGGCGATGAATGTCGCCGGCGCCGGGCCAAACTTTAAACTGCGGTGAAATTACAATAAAAGAAAATTGCTGGCCGTTAGCCGTAAATGAGTTGGGGAATTTTCCCAGCTCAATCAGGTGCTGCGGGCCATTTTTTAATACCTTGGACTGAAGCGTTTTCGTGTTTGCACCGGCAAGCTCTCCTACACCGTGCACAGAGATCAGTAAAGGATAAGACTTTTTCGGATTTGCATCATAGTCCACAGGAAGGGCCTGATAATAGCCGGTTAAGTTGTTGAATGTATCCGGCAAGGTTTTTGGGACATTTTTCATTTGCTGTCCATAGGAAGACAGGCATAAGGATAGACAGGACAGGATCAATAAGATTGTGCGGCCAGGCACAGTTGGTTGTGTGTAATGTTGCTTCACTACATAGAGGTTTTTCATTTTATACATATGGTGTTTACGTTATCAATG
>NZ_DASTRI010000157.1:0-10819 GCF_035761305.1 Chitinophaga sp.
GTTACCCGTATAATATCATCCATAATGGCGGCCTGTACCTTTAAGCCCGAATCCTTGATCATTTTTACGATCTTCTTGGCATCGTCCTGCTTAATGCCGTTGCGGACCGGTATTTCCTTTTTAAGCACCTTACCGCTCTGATAAGGCTCCTTGCTCTGGTCATAAATAGCCGCATCCAGGCCTTGCCGCATGGTACGGCTTATCAGTACTTCTATTACCTGGTTCAGCTTCATATCACTCTCTACCTCCAGGTTCAGCACCAGGTCTTTTTTATTCAGCTCAATGCCAACATGGGAGTCCTTAAAATCAAACCGGTTGGTGATTTCCTTCTTAACAGTATTAATGGCATTATCCAGTGTCTGAACGTCTATTTTGCTAACAATATCAAAGGATGGCATAACTAAAATGCTTTAATCATTCATTCCGGCAAATATAAAAAAAATTCCCGCCCCAGGGTGGGACGGGAATAACCGTTAAATATTAAACTTGTTATCCAACTACCTTACCAGTAGATACCGGCCTGGGTTTAGCAAGCTTAGCCTTCCTTCGAGATCCGGCCCATTCCGGAAACAGATTGGGAGATAGAAGGATTGCCTTTATACTTTACATTTCCCATACCGGAAACGCCTACTTCTAATTTTTTCTGCGCATTTACATTAGCGTTGGCGCTGCCTGAAATACCAATGCGTACATCATCTGACTGCAAATCAAATGCAGCTATATCTGCCTTGCCGGAAACGCTGTAGTGAGCCTGCGCTGCGCTGCCTTTCAGCTTTACATTGCTGGCGCCTGATACCGCAACCTTCATACTTTGCGCATCTACATCCAGGTCTGCATCTGCCGAACCGCTGACAGACAGTTCCAGGCTGCTTGTTTTCAGCCTGCCCTTGCTGTAAAAGCCACCCGAGCCGCTGGCTGCAAGCTCGTTTACCTGCTCCATGGTTACATATACATTTATTGGCCGGGTAGGCTTTAGCTGGTAGCCTTTTTTCACCTTGATCTCCAGCTCATGCCCGTCAATTTCTGTTTCTATATAAGGCAGCAGGTTACTTTCCGCTTCTACGGATATAGCATGCGTATTGCCCTGCTGTATATAAACCTTAAACTCACCGGAGGTACCTATATCTCTGAAAGCAGTAGCATTACGTTTTTCCTGCTTTACATCACCATTCCCTTTTATGCGCTCATGCTCCTGCATTGCAAAGGAAGATAATACCAGCACTGCGGCCAGCAACGGAATGCCCAGGAGCCAACTATTTTTTTTCATGACGATGGATTTTTTAGATCAGTGAATGTTTTGTTTTATTATAAAGTTTTAGAATGGCCGTATAGGCGTTTATGTTACTGCTCCTTAAAGTTCACATCACTTTGCGATCCGTTAACAGTGAACATAGGCGATTGCTCGTTACCACTGGCGGTTGTAGCGCTATATGATAAACTGGTATTCTTTTTAACAGAGGTTACATTTTTTACCGGCAGGTTGCCTGTACCCAGATCTCCATAGTTTAAATTAACGGAAAGCCGCAGCGCTACCCTGGGTGCAAATATGAATTCAGCGTCGCTGTAGGTAAGCTGCATATCCCCTCCCTTAAAACCGCTGTCTACATATTTTACCTTTACATCACCATACACCTGGCGCAGGTTCACGCTTTCCTTCAGGTTGGAAATATTAAAGTCGCTGTAGTTGGAAACCGCGTCTATGCTGCCTACCTGCCGTATCTTGTAATCACTGTAATTGGCTTTTACCACCAGGCTGCCCAGGCTGCCCAATGCATAATCTGAATAATTGGATTTGGTTTCCAGCTTGTCAGCTGCATCACAGCGGATGTCGGAATAATTCGCCCTGATCTGCAGGTCGGCCGCTTTGTCTATACGGCCCTTGCTGCAATAGTTCATATCCATTTCCAGCGATTTGGCTGCTTCCCGTATGGCGTAAAAACAATAGTTCAGGCGCATTTTGGCATTAAAGGGAAGCTCGTCGGTGATCACATCACCGAAATTATTTTCCAGTGCAAGCATGTCCAGGCTTTGCGGCACATACAGCTCGTAGTCGATATTCACATAATCTTTAGAGTCTTTTTTGTCGCCCCAGGAAAACCATTTACCGCCTTTACCGGGATTGTAGCTGGTTTGCAGGCTTACTGAGCTGGCATTTGCATCGGTTTGTATGTCAACACTGTTGGCAATATCCTGTGCTTCTGAAGTGCTTTTTCCATAACCGGTAATAATAACCGTTGCTTTTATCTGGTTCTTCGGCCAGGTATGAACAATGATCTTTCCGTACTTATTGCGCACTTCCATCTTAGCATTGCTGTTCACTGTAAATTCTTTAGCTACCGTGCGCTTGAATTCAATGTCGCCCTGGTGCGCGCAGGCCCATAACGGAAGTAAAAGAAAGAGTAGAATTTTAGATTTCACGTTCATGTTGTTTGAATGTTTTGGTTGCAGGCTGTTTTTCCCGCAGTTCTTCGAGTATTTTATCCAGTAGGTCCAGCTTCATCTGGTAATAGCGGATCATGGCAGAGCGGATGCGTTCATTACCGGGATTAGCCTGCAGCTCTTTTTCCAGCATCCGGTAAGTATCGTTACGCAGCTCCAGCTCCTTACGCGCAGCACTGTCCAGGCCAAGCTCCGCTGCGGAGTACCGGTGTATATCTTCCAGCTTTTGTTCTATCTGGGTGGTATAATACTGCTTGGCTTCCTGCAGTTCGGGAGATATGGCGCCCAGGTCTTGCTGCTGCTTTTTGAATTGAAGGAACTGGTATATCATTACACTATTCACCACCAGCACCAGCACAACAGCCGCTTTTATCCAGTGGCGCTTAAACATCTGCACCACTTTTGGTGATGGCGAATGCTGCGCTTTCAGCTGCCGCTCCAGGCTTTTCCACACATGGGCGCCCGGCCCCTGCTCCTCAAATCCGGCCCTGTGCTGCCGGATAAAATCCTCTAAATTGTGTTCTGACATGCTTCTTTTGGATTTTTTGAAACCAGCAGTACTGCGCAAAACGTAAGATCAACCTCTGCTTTGTACCGCTTACTTCATAACCGCTACTTCATATTTTCTGGCTAACCAGCTGCCTCACTTTCTCTTTTGCCCGCATGTACTGGGTTTTCACGGTAGATTCCGATATATCCAGCATGCCGGCAATTTCCCGGTGAGAGTATTCTTCAAACAGGTACAGGTTCAGTACAGTCTTATACCCTACCGGCAATGCTGCAATAGCCTCTTTTACAGCGTTTACCGTTCCGGCGAAACCTGCTTCGTCTACTGCCGGCTCCTCCTGTACTTCTACCTGGTCTACCTCTTCAAAGTATACCTTTTTACGGCGTAAATAGCTCAGGCAATGATTTACCACAATCCGCTTTATCCAGGCAGTTGCGCTGCCCACCTGCTCCAGCTTGCCAATGTTCCCGAATACCTGCATAAAGGCCTCCTGCAGAATATCTTCCGCGTCTGTTGCATTCCCTGTCATTCTAAGACAGATGTTGTACATGGCGGCGGAGTAAGCGTCGTACAGCTCCTTGAAAGCACGTACGTCACCCTTTTTACATCGGGCTACCAGCTGGTCTGTTACAGGCGTTGGATTCAAGTTGTTGGTTAATCTTTGCATTATAAAGACGATGAGGTAAGAAAAGGGTTGCATGCCCATCGGAAAAAATCGCGGAAAAAATAGAAACGCGGCCTACAGGGCCGCGCTTCTTCCATCCTTATATATACCTAAAAACCAGTTGGCAGTAGTAACGGGCAGCTAACAATTGAGAGGATTTTTGGGGTCGGATGAAGACCACTATTGATTCTCAACTATTTAACAGGTTTTAATGGCGGCAATTGCCTGTTACCTGCTACTAACTGCCAACTGATCAGTTGCCTCCTCCTTTTACACGGCTCTGTTCATCTTCCAGCCCGGTTTTACGGTTACGGGCGGCTTTTACATTGGTATTGCCAAAACGGTAGGTGAAATTCAGGCGTACCTGCTGGCTTTCCCATTTGGCGGTTACAGCCGTGTAGTGACCGGCGTTATCAAATGTGCCGCGGAAGCGCTGGTTATTGAAAATGTCGCTCACATTCAGCTTAATAGTACCTTTCTTTTGCAGCACCTGTTTGGAAATACCCCAGTCCAGCGCATACATGGCTTTCATTTTAAACAACCCTTCCTGGGAAATCTGCGGCGACACGTAAAAGAACACTACCTCTGTGCTGAACCCTTTGGGCAGCGTAAAGGTGTGCTGCGTGCGGCCAAAGAACCCCGCAGCATCCAGGTTTACCAGGTTATTATTTACCACTGTCTGGTACTTGCTGTAATTGGCCGACAGGTTAGTGAAGCTGAACCACCATTTGGTAATGGGTAGCGGCATGGATATATTGAGGTTAAAGTTATCTGACTTGGCTACGTTCAGATACTTATACTTCATTACAATAGTATCACCGGTAACAACATCACGGTCGGCTTCCAGTATCTGCGTGATCATGTCCTTTGTATGGCTGTAGCCCACAGAGGTGATCAGGAACTGCTTAAAGGTATGCGTGATCTCGAAGTTGTTGGAATACTGCGGCCGCAGGTACGGGTTGCCGGCTGCCTTGGTATAACGGTCCAGGTAATATTCAAACGGGTTCAGATCTTCGTAGCTGGGGCGCTGTATGCGGCGACTGTAGGAAATACCCAGCTGGTGGTTCTTACTGGCGGCATAACTTAACGCTATACTGGGAAACAGGTTAAAATAAGTGGTATCATTTATCGTGTTCAGGGTAATGGAAGTGCCCTTTACATGGGTTTGTTCACCACGCAGGCCTACCTGCACCCCCAGCTTTTTGAATTGCTTGTTAAAGTTAACGTAAGCGGCGTTAATGTTCTCCTTATATATAAAGTGGTTAGAACGGTTGGCGTCATACACCCATGTTTTATTCCGCAGGGAGTCAAAGCGGGCGTCGTTATCAGATTCCACGAAGCTTACTTTAAAACCGGCTTCCAGTTTGGCCCCGTTCTTAAAAGGATTTGTATAGTCGGCCTTGATGGTTTTAATGTCAATGGTAGACGGCTGCAGGTTGCGGGAAGTGTCGCCGCGCAGGTAGCCTTTGTTATTCCCTTCAAAAGTAGAGGCAAAGATGTTGGCATGCTGGTCCTGCGTATTGCGCGCATAGTCCACATCTACATTCAGCTCTTTACCACTGGTGTCCAGCACACCTTTATAGTTCAGGTTATAGGCCCAGCGGTCCCACCTGGAACCATTTTGGGTATTGGTAATCAGGGTAGAGTCAACCCGCTGCCCGTTGCCAATAAGTGTTGTAGCTGTACCCGGGCTGCTCCAGTTATTAAAAGAGGCATCTACCATTACCCCTACCGTGTGGTTTTTGCTTACAAAGTAGTCTACACCGGCTTTAACAGCGTGGTAGTCCGACTTATTCTTCATAAGATTCTGCTGGTCAAACACATTAAACTCACCGTTGTTGGTGCCGGAGCGGTACAGGCCCAGGCGCTGGTCGTTAGCGCGGTGGTTGTAGTTATAAGAGCCAAACAGGTTTACCTTGGCTGCGCGATGGTTCAGGTTTAAACCGCCGCTGTACTTGGTAGTGCGGCCCTGTGCAGCGCCCAGGTTCACACTACCGTTAGTACCGTAACTGCGGTTCTTTTTCAGCTTAATATTAATGATCCCGGCGTTGCCCGCTGCATCGTATTTGGCGGAAGGATTGGCAATGAGCTCTATCTGCTCAATATTATTGCTTGGCATGTTTTTCAGCATCTGGGCAACCTCCTGGGAACTCATATTAGTGGGCTTACCATCTATCATAATAATTACCCCGTTCTTTCCTTTCAGGGAAATGTTATCATCTTTATCAACGTTAATACCGGGCGCTTTTTCCAGCACCTCCATGGCAGTACCGCCGGAAGCTACAATGCTGTTTTCCACATTCACGATCATTTTATCGGCGTGCTGCTCTATAAAAGGCTTTCTGGCGGTTACGTTCACCTCTTTCAGGTTCCGGGTATCTGCGGTCAGGGCCAGGGACGCCAGTGCTACCGGCTTTCCGTTTACTTCAAACGGCTGGCTATACGCTTTGGTCATGCCTATATAATAGGCAGCTACCAGGTACCGGCCTTGTTTAATATTCTCAAATTCATAGCGGCCGCTTACATCCGCTATGGCCCCTTTTACCAGGGAGGAGTCTTTTGCCTTTAATAAGGTAACTGTGGCAAACTCCATGGGCTTGTTGCCGGCCTGCGTTACCTGGCCGGTAATTTTTGCGGGGCTGGATGATTGAGCGAAAGCTGGTTTCAGGGAAGCGCTGCTGATGATGCTACTCAAGGTTAACAGCGCAATTAAATGTTTCATATAAGGCGGATTTAGATTTATAAACTTTTAATCATTAACGGTTTTTAGATCAACTATAGAACCTTTCTTTAACAACTACAGTGTAAAGGTAGGTATTATGCATTGCACAGTACATAGTATTACACAAACGGTCACTAAATGGGGACGATTGGTAAAAAAAGTAAAGGAAACAATTTACATGACGATTGATGCTTGAATTTGTTACAGATTAGTTCCTATGCTACACTATTGTACTAATAACACGTTAAAGGTACCCTGGCTAAAGGGTCAGGGCAAAGCTTTTTAGGTAAAATGAGGTTTTTAGCCGGTAAATGGCGGTGTGTAGATAAGTTTGTGAAAAAAAGGCGGTGAAACCGGTGCACGGCGCAGCTACCGGGTATTGTTATTGGCTGTTAGTGTTGCCGGGTGCAGGCCAAACACGGGCAGCAGGCGCCGGCATTGAACGCCCCGCGTTCAATATACAGTATCGGTATTAAGCATTTCCGCTTGAAGTCCGGCAATTCAACCCACCTACTGATTTTCCCAGCAGATGCTGTCCAGCAGGGCCGACTGGTTTTGCTGCAGCTGCTCAAAAAATACCTGCTCCTCCTTTTGGATATGTGCTTCCAGGCTGCGCGCCAGCTGGTCCATAGCTGTTTCCAGGTTTGTTTGCTCGGTAAGTGCGCTGTACATACGCGAAATCTGCTGGTGCTCCACCAGCAGCTCCTGTATAAGGGCGTCCAGCGCAGCGTTTTTTCCCGCGCATATCTCAAACAGGTATTCTTCTTTTTGAATATGCGGCACCATTACTTCCTGGAACACTTTTACTATATAGGCCAGCTTGTCCGCTGTTTCTAACGGAACCCCTTCATGGGCGGCAGCATCTGCTTTCAGATAGCTGCATACAAATAATAAACGCTGGTGCTCGTGCGATAATGGCGCCAGGGCTACATGATGAACCATAATAATCAGGCGGTAGGTTTTGCGGAATAGGCTCTGCGGCGGCTGTACCAGATAAATAATGCGCCCCCGATAACCATCAGGGTAGAAATAATCTCTGCCTGTGTGGGATGGAAGCCAAAAATATCATACCGGGTATTTACCCTTATTTTTTCAATAAAGAACCTTTCAACACCATTCATCACCAGGTAAATACCAAATATTACACCTGGCGTTTTTATTTTTTTACGAATACTCCACAGTATCACAAACAGCAGCAGGCAGGCTATAATCTCATATAACGGTGTGGGATATACGGGCAATTCCAGCATGCGGCAGTAGCGCCCGTCGCAGCCGGGAATGGGAATACCTTCATTTATTACATTGTGCGGGTAGTTAAATGCCCAGGCCCAGTTTGGCAGCCAGGAAAACGGGTTGGGATGCGTGTTTACAATGCCCCAGTCGCCATCGCCGGCAAAGTGGCAGCCCATACGGCCTACTCCGTAGGCAAGCATCAGCGCAGGTGCGGCGCTGTCTATCAAATGAAAAGTATTGATTTGCTTTTTAGTGGCATATCTTATTATAACAATAGCCGCAACAATAAGCCCGCCGTAAAAGGTAAGCCCGCTGAAAGAGATGAGGGAGCCAACGGGGTCCTGCACAAAATCATTCCAGTTCTCCAGGTTATGGAATATTTTAGCGCCTATTAACCCCGCTATTGCCGCCATTACTGTAAAATCCGGCACACGCTGGTGCGGCATTACCATAATGGTTTCTTTTTTGGGCGTGGGTAAAGTTTTCTTTTTCCGGCTGTTATATTTTAACCAAACCAGCACGGCTGCCAGTAATATACCGGCCGGCCAGCTACCCTGGGCCGAGAACAGGAACCCCTGCAGGTTCTGCGCAACGGCTTCACGGGCCAGTATAGCGCCTATCAGTTTAAAACCAAGCAGAAAACCCAGTACCCCGTTCCATATCAGCTCCGCGCTGCTGGCTGGTTTTCCTACCTCTATTACTTCCGGTATTCCATGCAGCCAACCCAGCTTTTCTCTTCTTCTCAGCTCAATGGTTAGTACGTATGCAGCTGCCAGGAAAGCAACGGCTACAAAAAAACCAAAAGTCTGGAAGATTTTCAGGAAAGGGAGTTCAACGCCAAACAGGTCCTTAAATGCGTAATATAGATTAGGATACATAGCAGCAAAAAAAAATTTGGTGATCTGAATTTTCCTATGAACAAAGCCGAATTAGTCAAAAGGAAAATCAAACCACCAAAGTAAGTTGGAAAAATCGCAATTTCCAAATTCCCCCTGTTAAGCAAGGAGGAATTTTTTAGCAGTACTGTTCAAAAGCATCTACCAGGTTGGCTGCGATCATTTGGGCCGGACGGCCTTCAATCATATGACGCTCAATGAAATGTACCAGTTCGCCATTCTTAAACAATGCGATGGAAGGAGAAGAAGGCGGATAAGGCAACAGGTGTGAGCGCAGCTGCTGTACAGCAGCCATATCAAAGCCTGCAAAGCTGGTTGTCAAACGGTCTGGTTTTTTTTCGCTGTGGGCTACGGCCATTAAAACCCCCGGACGGGCGCTGCCGGCTGAGCAGCCGCATACGGAGTTGATCATGACCAGGGTAGTACCCTCTTTCTTTAAAACATCATCTACTGCTTCGGGTGTCAGCAGTTCCTCAAAGCCGTTATCTGTTAACTCTGCCTTCATGGGCAGTACTAATTCCGCGGGATACATATTGTTATAATTTTTTCTGGTTTTAAAGTTTAAAACTGATTGCCCACAAAGTTAATTATATAAGCTCACTTTTTAAAAATCATTCAAAAAAGACTTATTGACATACTATCGTTACCAAAACAGCCAATATGTCATTGTCAACGTAGTGACAGCTGGCAAAATAACCCTTTTTATGGCATGGTACTCCATTTGATTATACCCCAATGTTGCACAACAACAAAATGGTTAAACCAAAAAAAATTAAAACTTTATAAGCTATGACACTCGTAAAATTCAATCATCACCCTGCACACAGAACCTTCGGTGGCCTTGTTGACGAAGTATTTAACAACACCGCCAAATTATGGAAAGATGATTTCCTGACCAGCGACTTCTTCGGTACCTATCCCCCGGTGAACATCAGCGAAAGCAAAGAAGCTTATGCGCTGGACATATTAGCACCTGGCTGGTCTAAAGAAGACTTTAAAATTAGCCTGGAGAATAATGTGCTGAGCATCAGCGCGGAAAAGAAGGCTGAACAGAAGCGTGACGACCAGAAACAGATCCGCCGCGAATTCGGCTTCCGTTCTTTTAAACGTTCTTTCACCCTGGATGAAAGCGTAGACGCTGAAAAGATCCAGGCTAAATACGAAAACGGCGTTTTAAACCTGCAGCTGCCTAAAAAAGAAGAAGCACAGCCCAGGAGTAAGTCAATATCAGTTGCTTAAGTGTTGAGGATTAATGGATTAGTGGATTTTGTGTAGCCCCGGGGCCTGGTTGCCCCGGGGCTTTTTTATATCCTTACGCCTTTTATCTTTCATACAATTCACACAAACGTTTAACAGCTATGCTATTTTAATATGATAATTTGCCTCTTGAATTAAAGTTTTTATGGCACCCAAAGCCAAATATAGGTGGGCAATACCCGGAAAACTCTATGCAGCAGCTGAAAAAGCTGTAATCGGCGAGGCATTAAGGAAAACACCTGACAGCCGGGAACACTATAATATTAAACTCATATTCGATTATCTTTTCTTTCACATTTTGTTGATAGTACCGGAAGTATTTTTTACCCTGTACTTCCAGAATATGCAGCAGCTGCTGCTTTATCCCTTTTTCCTGGCTATGTGCCTGCTGTGTATGAGCATGTTGAAAAAGCGGGTATCTACCCCCGCCACCGGCGCAGTAGCTTCCTTTACCACCCTGGTTTTCGCCATGCTGTCCTCTTTCCTGAATAACCAGGATATAACCCTTTGCTATGGCACAGTATGGATACTCAGCATCCTGTTCTGCTACCTTACCACCACCCTGCCCACTACCTTAATAATGGGCAGCCTGCTGTGCGGCTACCTGGGACTGGCTGCCTATATAAAGGTGCATCACGTAATATCTTTTGCAGCACCGGGGTATTCCATTGAAAACCTGTATGGGGCAACGCCGGTTATTACCGCCCTGTATATATTATTTATTATAAGGGTGCTGGGCCGGCACTATAATCATATAATGATAATGGAGCAGCGGCTTAACCTGCAAAAGCAAAGGCAGCATGCAGCCCTTATCCGTCAAAATCTCACCAAACAGTTTATACTGGTAAAAGGCTTGTCGCGCTCGGGTAAAACCAAATACCTGGAGGGTAACCTGGAGCTGCTGGAAGCCTGCCTCACAGAAATTGAAAAACAATGTGAAACAGCCATTGATCTGCTGCAGCAGCACGCTCACCCCATAGCGGAGCTGGAAGACAATAAAAAAGCCCCTCATTGATGTTGAGGAGCTTTCATTCCAAGGCATAGGTCAGGAATTAAGTTTACATTCCATAGGTAGTTATCAGGAATAATATCATTCCACA
>NZ_DASTRI010000158.1:0-5110 GCF_035761305.1 Chitinophaga sp.
ATCAGCCCAACATAAATCTCCGCAGGGCTGTGCGCGGCCAGCACCAGCCGGGCTGTGCCTACCAGGCCGGTAAGAAAGAAAACAATCGCCAGCATAATGCCCACATTCAGGTGCATTCCCATCATAAGGGCCAGCAAAAAGCCGATAACGCCGCCCCAGCCCAGGGTATGCATGCTGATCTTAATAAAAATGTTACAGATAAAGGCCGCTATAATGGCCAGGAAAATGCCCAGGAAAAAGGCGGTGAAGAAAGACGGGGCCACCCCCTCCCGTAAAAAGGTATAAAAGGCCCAGAAGTAATAGATCATGGTGGCTACATAAGGTATAATACGGTCGCGCTGCGTGTGCAGGTAAAAAGAGTCTACAAAGCGCAGGGCGCGGGTAAGCAGCACCGTTAACAGGGGGAAAAACAGGCTGATGCTGATTACCCTTATATACAGCTTGTCGTACGGGAAACGCACACTGTATTGTTTGAAAGTAATGAAATACTCCGGCAATATATGTACGATAAAAAAGGTAACAATGGCAGGAATAAATAAGGGATGAAAGATATAGGAGATTACCTGTGCCACCGCCCGTAACGGCGCCGGAAACACCGGCCACTCTGGTTTGCTTTCGCCCACATGCAGGGCAGATTGTTTATCCATTTATAAAGTGGTGTATATAGCGTGCTGTTTTTATTAAAGCTCTTTTCTTAAACGGGCCACCGGTATGTTCAGCTGCTCCCGGTATTTGGCCACGGTACGGCGGGCAATGTTATACCCTTTATCCTGCAGCATTTTAGTCAGGTTCTCATCGCTCAGCGGCTTACGCTTGTTCTCTCCTTCTATAAGGTCGGAAAGTATTTTCTTTACCTCACGGGTAGATACTTCCTCCCCGCTGTCGGTAGAAAGGGACTCGCTGAAAAAGAACTTGAGCTTAAAGGTGCCGAACTCCGTTTGCACATACTTGCTGTTGGCCACCCGGCTTACGGTAGATATATCCAGCTGTGTAATATCTGCAATATCTTTCAGGATCATGGGCTTCATGGTGGTTTCATCACCGGTCAGGAAAAACTCCCGCTGGTAATCCATAATCGACTCCATGGTGGACAGCAGGGTATGCTGCCGCTGCTTAATGGCATCAATAAACCATTTGGCGGCATCTATCTTCTGCTTAATAAACAGCACTGCCTCCTTTTGCCGCCGGTCTTTTTTATCGCCCCGGTCATATTCCTTCAGCATTTCCCGGTACCCTTCCGAAATACGCAGGTCGGGCGCGTTCTTGGAATTGAGCGTAAGCTCCAGCTTACCGTTGTTATTGAATATAAAAAAGTCCGGCACCACATAGCTTTCCGCCTTGTTTACCGTTGCATAGTTGCCGCCGGGCTTGGGCGTAAGGCGTATGATCTGGTTAATGGCCTCTTTCAGGCCTTCGTCCGTAAGGTTCAGGCCTTTTTGTATTTTTTCGTAGTGCTTTTTGGTGAACTCGTCGAAGTAGCTGTCCAGTATCTGGTAGGCGGTTTGCACACCGGGATCGTCTTGCGGCTTGCGCTTCAGCTGCAGCAGCAAACACTCTTTCAGATCGCTGCAGCATACGCCGGGCGGATCAAATTCCTGTATCTTCTTTATCAGCTGTCTTATCTCCTCCTCATCGGTTTGTATGTTCTGGGAAAAAGAGAGGTCATCTACAATAGCGCTTACTTCGCGGCGCAGGTAACCATCATCATCAATGCTGCCTATGATCTGCTCTGCAATGGCCTGCTGGTGGTCATCCAACTCCAGCATGCCCAGCTGGCTCAGTAAGTGCTCATGAAAAGAGGTTTCCACCCGCACCGGTATGGTCTTGTTCTCGTCGGGGTCGGGGTAGTTATCATCCCGCAGGCGATAGTCTGCTATGTCATCATCTCCTTCATTCACATATTCGGAAATATCTATGTTGTCATATTCGTTTTCGCTTCCATCGGGCTCAAACTCGTCCTCCTCCCCTTCTTCGGTGGCGGCAGGTACCGTTTCATCCTGCATTTCCTTGGCGGGATCGTCCTCATGCGCATCTTCCTCCCCGTATTCCAGGGCGGGATTTTCCTCCAGCTCTTCCTTAATACGCTCCTCCAGGTTGGCAGTAGGCACCTGCAGCAATTTCATGAGCTGAATTTGCTGCGGTGAAAGTTTTTGTAATAGCTTTTGCTGTTGTGTCTGCTTTAACATAATCTACTCATCTCCCTAATAGGGTAAAACAATAATATCAATACTCCATCACAGATCCTCTTCCTCTATTTCCAGCTCCTCCGGCAGCAGCCGGAACGATTTACGATGGTAGGGGGTTTCGCCATGCTCCCGGATGGCGTTCCGGTGGTACACGGTTGGATAACCTTTATTCTCGTTCCAGCCAAAATGCGGAAACTCCGTATGCAGCTGCTGCATATATTCGTCCCGGTAGGTTTTGGCCAGTATAGAGGCAGCGGCTATAGAAGCATAAATGCCATCGCCCTGTATAATACAGGCGTGGGGCACCTTGCCATAGGGTACAAAGCGGTTACCATCTACCAAAATAAAACCCGGCTGTTGTGACAACTGTTCCAGCGCCAGGTGCATGGCTCTGAAGGAGGCCTGCAGTATGTTAATCCTGTCTATTTCTACATTGTCCACACTTGCTACTGCATAGCATATTGCTTCTTTTTCTATCACGTAACGCAGCTGGTCGCGCTCCGCCGGTTTCAGCTGCTTGGAGTCGTTCAGCAACGGGTGCCGGAAGCGCAAAGGCAGTATTACCGCGGCCGCAAATACCGGCCCTGCCAGGCATCCGCGCCCTGCTTCATCACAGCCGGCTTCAGGTTGTATATGTTGATGATTAATCAGTAACAAGTGGTTAAAATTGGTACCGGTAAAGTTATAAAACTATTTTATGACGCACATAATTTTACTGGAACAGGTCTTTAAAGTCCTGTTTAAATTTTGTCCACTCTTTATCTGATTTTTTCAGCAACGTATCAATTTTCAGCTGGGTGCTGTCCCAGGTAGCGGCGCTTGCGTTCTTCAGGTCGTGCAGCTTGTTGTTGATATCGTTCCGCAGTCCGTTCAGTTTTTTACGCGCCTGCGCCCCACGGCTGGTGGTGTCACTCTTCAACTGGTTCAGCTTTTCATCTATTTCCTGTTTACGCTCATTCAGGTCGGCCGCGGCCTTTTTCTTCTGCTCGTCGAGATAATCCGCTGCCGCGTTTGCGGTTTCCTTAATATCCTGCTTTATTTTTTCCAGGCCGTCTTTCATTTCCTCCTTCTTTTGCTGCTGGGTGCTGTTTTCCCGGCAGGCAAGCAAGGCGATTGTTAGTAATCCTATCAGTATCTTATTCATCTGTTAATTTTTTATTTCCCAATGATCAGTACCTGTTCCGCTACATTGGGATGGTACTTACCCCCGGTAAGCCGGGATATGATAAAATTTTCATTACCTGCGTGTTATAACGGAAAAAAAACTGCTACAATATTATGCAAACGCCTGGAACCGGCCACCAGACCGGGCAATTTTCCACTTATCAAAAGGCGTTCCATTTTTCCGGGTCCACTGCTACGTATATTGTATTATCAAAAAAAAGGGTAGGTTTGAAGCCTGTTTTAAAAAAATCCGGAAGCAAAATTAGTATGAAGAGAGCCTTTATGATTTTTACCCTGCTGCTGGTTACGCTATTGGCCCGGGCAGATGAGGGTATGTGGCTGCCTTATTTACTGGGGCAGCAGGTGTATGCCGATATGGTGAAGAAAGGACTGAAGCTGAGCAAAGAACAATTGTACAGCATTAACAAAGCTTCCCTGAAAGATGCGATTGTTATTTTCGGCGGGGGCTGTACCGGGGAGCTCGTAAGCAGCCAGGGACTTATATTCACCAACCACCACTGCGGCTACAGCGCCATAGCCAATGCAAGCACCATGGCCCATAACTACCTGAAAAACGGGTTTTATGCCCGCAGCAGGCAGGAAGAGATACCGGCCGAAAAGCTTTCCGTACAGTTCCTGGTAAGGGTAGCCGATGTAACCAAACAGGTAACGGACACCCTGCAATCCCTGGAAGGCGAAGCCCTGCAGCGCGAGCAGCAGCGCGTATTTGACAATATTGTGGAGGCGGCGGTGCGTGGCACTGGTTATGAAGCCCGCGTAGTACCTATGTTCAAAGGCAACCAGTACCTGCTGTTTGTGTACCAGCGTTATAAAGATATACGCCTGGTGGCCGCCCCGCCGGAAAGCGTGGGTAAATTTGGCGGCGATACCGATAATTGGGAATGGCCCCGCCATACCGGCGACTTTTCCGTTTTCCGCGTGTATGCCGACAAAAACGGGCAGCCTGCCACCTATGCGGCAGACAATATACCCCTGAAGCCTAAATATTTTTTACCCGTGTCTGTTAAAGGCGTAAAGGAAAACGATTACGCCATGATATTCGGCTACCCCGGCGGCACCAACCGTTATGAAACCTCCTACGGCGTGCAGCTGAAAACAACCGTGGAAAACCCGGCCATTGTAAGCCTGCGCGACCTTCGCCTTAAATATATGTTTGAGCAGATGAAAAAAGACCCGGCCACGCGGCTAAAGCTGGCCGCTTCCTACGCCGGCATTGCCAACTACTGGAAGTTTTACGACGGGGAAACCAAACAGCTGCTGAAATACCATGTGCAGGAAGACAAAGCCGCGCAGGAAGCCGCCTTTATGGAATGGGCGCATGGTAAGCCTGCCTATGAGCACCTGTTTACAGATTATGCCGCGGCCTATAAAGAATGGGCGCCCTATACCAAACACCGTATTTACATCCGCGAAGGCATCTTAGGCTCGCCTTTAACGGCCTTCGCCGCCAGCCTGCAGGCGCTGGAAAAATCGCTGATGCAGCCCGGCATATCGCCCGATGTACTGGCAAAAAGCCTGCAGGCTGCTGATAAGGCCCGCAGCGATTTCCTGGAAAACGAGGACAAACGCAGCGATCAGCAGATTATGGCGGCAGTTTGCCATAAATTTTATACAGATATACCCACGGCACAACATCCTGTTGGTTTTTACGATGCCGTAAAAGCCAAGTTCGGCAACCTGGATGATGACAATACCTACCGCTTATGGGCAGCTGCCATTGTGAACAGCACGCTGCTGCT
>NZ_DASTRI010000159.1:0-20119 GCF_035761305.1 Chitinophaga sp.
GGGCGCGCTGGTACTGGAAGAATATGAACATGCAAAAGCAAGAGGCGCGCATATTTATGCAGAAGTAGCCGGTGCAGCAATGACGGCAGACGCCTTTCATATGACGGCCACACACCCTGAAGGCCTGGGCGCTTTCCGCGCCATGCAGCTTGCTTTGGAAGATGCCGGTTTAAATGCCGCGCAGGTAGATTACCTGAATGCGCATGCCACCTCTACCCCGGTAGGGGACCTGAGCGAGATAGCTGCTATCAGCCGCCTGTTTGGCACACAACCGGTACAGCTGCACGTAAGCGCAACAAAATCCATGACAGGCCATTTGCTGGGCGCAGCCGGCGCTATTGAAGCCATTGCATGCGCGTTAAGCATTCAGCACGGTATTATACCGCCTACTATCAACACCACGCAGCTGGACCCTGCTATACCGGCGGGCATACAGATTGTTACCGGACAGGCTATTGAAAAAAAGGTGAAAGTAGCCATGAGCAATACGTTTGGTTTTGGCGGCCATAACGGTATTGTAGTGTTCAAGGAGCTGGCTTAATTTACTTTAAGGCTGACCTGGAAGCATGTAACATGTAAAAGTAAAATGCCGCGAAACCATTTACAGCACGCCGCTGGCTAAGTTTTACTTTTACATGTTACATTTAGGATTTTACATTCTTTGGGCCGGCCTTGCTGTTCAGGAGGTATCGCATACCCCTGCTGCCGGTTAACTGACGGTGCGTTACATAGTAGAATAAAATGCGTAGTAAAACAAACCTTTATCCTGTAGCGCTTCATTATCAAAGTATGTTTGCCTGAATTTATTTTTCCGCGGCGAAAAAAAATTTATCAAAAATTGTAGTTTTCAAAAATTGTTGTAATATTGCTACTGTGCTGTTGAAACTGTTGTGCAGCGGTTAAACTCCAAAAGAATCAGATTTTTTGTTTTAGAAAAAAATTGTTTACTCCAAAAATCACTCGTCCGGTTTTTATTATCAGCCAGGTTTTATTTTTCGTTATTCCCCAAGGTTTTGCTGTGTAGCAATGGCTATATGATCCTTATTATTTTTATCCTCCCCCAAGGGATAAATTGATCTCACATACGTTTCAGATCGTGTTATGCTTTTGTCCAGTTAACCACCGCTGGTATCTGTTGACTATTAATCCCAATGACTAAATGATCCGCACCTCACTGGAATTTATCAAAAAAGAGCTGGAGGCTTATATTGCAGAACGGGAGCAAGACCCCGCCAACTACAGCCCCGGCAACATAGTGGACCTAAAACCGCTTATTAAGCCCACCGGAGAACTGAATGTAACCGATACCACCCATGTTACCATTATGATGGCAGGTGTGGAAGAAGAACGCCGCGAAGGCAAGCGCCCCTATTATGTGCCTACGGATGATAAGCAGTATACGCGGCTAAACCCGCCGGTAGAGCTGAACCTGCTGATATTGTTTATTGCGCACAACGGGCATTATGAAACAGCGCTGCGCGACCTTTCCGATGTAGCGGGCTTTTTCCAGGCCAACCCCGTGTTTGACCAGCAACATTATCCCGCGTTGAACGCCAGCGTTACAGACCCCGTTAACAAACCCTGGCAGCTGATTGAACGGCTCACCTTTAAACTATACAACCTTTCTTTTGAGCAGCAGAATAATTTATGGGCCATGCTGGGCGGTAAATACTTTCCCAGCCTGGTATATAAAATGAATATGCTGACTGTATTCGACACCAAAGGCAAGGATAAAGCCCCGGGCATTACCGCGCTCAATTTTAAAGAGAACTAATACTTGTTATGTATGAATGGCATACAGGTAAAATACACCGAACTGTTTACCCTGTTTGTAGAACAATTGTTCTACCAGAACAAGGTATGTAAGCAATACAAAACCGATCCTGTTACGGATATAACGTTTACGCCTACACCGGAATGCCGGGACATTATGAGCAGCATGGACCTGCTGTTTAAGCCCACCCCCGCTACCGGCGGCTTTACCGTGCTGGCCAGCGTTTCCGGCACTACAGCGGGCGGCAATGAGCTGCTGCGCTTTGCGGCCAAAAAGGCCGGTAAGCTTACCTTTTTGCTGCTGCTGAAAAATCCCGAGCTGCTGAACTTTAACGACCTGCCGGTACAAGCCGGTGCAGAAAATATTTACTACTTCAGCAACAGCGTAGCCGATGCGGCTGCGCCGCGCAACAACCTGCACCTGGCAAAAGCCGCTACCGGCGCGGCGGAGGCAGACAGCATTAAAACCAGCAGCGCCGCCTATACGTTCCATAGCCCTACGCCCGTAGCACCCGGCACCGCTGCTGTTAAACATTTGCTTACAGGCGCCGGCATTGCCGAAAAAAATATTATTACACAATCCGGCGCATCCGATGTGTTCTTTGACCTTACGCCATTGCCATCGGGTGTTTGCCAGCTATGGATCAACCATGTGCTGCAGGACGAATTTTATTATCCCGGCAATATCTCCTACGGTCCTTTATTCGGCGTGGTTGAAATAGCGCTGTCGCCCCTGTTGGACGCCAATTACCGCGTTATTGAGGCCGACCGCTCCCTTACGCCCGGGCGCCCGCAGTATAAGCTGCGTTTTGTAAACCGCCCCACCATATGGCGGTACACCCTGCAGCTGCAGCCTAACAGCCCGCTGTTCCTGGAAATGGCGGGCATGAACCCTGCCGACAAAGCAGCTTTCCTGAACCAGCTAAATATTGTAACCAATGATACCAATGTGCATTTCCACCGGACCACCGCCACAGATACCATCATTGAAATGGTATCGGACAACGCGCTGGCCCTGCAGGAAAATTATTATTCCGCCTCCAGCACCACCCATGATACATTAAGCCTTACGCTTAAAAAATATATTGGTGACCCGGCCAAAGAAGCCGTGGTAAAGGCGAACCTGCCCTACCCTGCCACCGGCACCATTGATACCGCTAACGCCCCATTCATTTACTCCGACATTTTTCTAACACTTTAACTTTTAAAAAAATGGCAACTTACCGTTCCCCAGGTGTTTATGTAGAAGAAATAGCCTCCTTTCCACCGTCCATTGCAGAAGTTGAATCTGCGGTTCCCGCATTTGTAGGGTATACACAAAAAGCCGATTCACTGTCGCCCGGCGACCTGCTGAAAGTACCTACTCCTATCAGCAGCTGGAGCGAATATGTAACTTACTTTGGCGGTCCTGAAAAAGAAGACGGCGCCAATATTACGATTGCGGTGGATGAGCAACGCACGGGCACTGTAACCACCGGTTACAAGGTAACTGTTACCCCTAATGCAGCTAACCTGCGTAAACACATTCTTTACCATGCCGTAAAGCTGTTCTTTGCCAACGGCGGCGGTAAATGCTACATTGTATCTGTTGGCGATTACACGATGGCGCCTGCCAAAGCCGACCTGGAAGCCGGGCTGGATATGGTGGCGCTGGAAGATGTGCCCACTATACTGGCAGTGCCCGAAGCGGTGTTCCTGGCATCTGATGCAGAGTTCCAGAGCATTAACTCCAAAATGATAGACCAGGCTTCCACGCTGAAAGACCGCTTTGCCGTGCTTGATACCAAAGCCACCACTGTTCCCAAAACACCCACTTCTATACAGGCGGATGTAGATGTAACCATTGCCTCAATACCCGTAGGCGACAGTACCCGTTTTGCAGCTGTATACTACCCCTGGGTGCGCACCGCCTATGCTTACGAATTTGATTTTGACAACCTGCAGCTGAATGATCATAAAATAAACGGTGTGGATGCCACCGGCGCCGATAATAAGGAAGGCCCGCTGTCGGCCCTGAAAGCCAGCGCCTCTGTGCTGTATAACGCCATACAGGCCGAGTATGGCAAATACACCATTGCCCTGCCTCCCTCTACTGCCATTGCCGGCGTATATGCACGGGTTGACCGCGACCGCGGTGTATGGAAAGCCCCGGCCAATGTGGGCCTGGTGGATGTGGTAAAACCGCTGATCACTATTTCCAGGCAGGAGCATGATAGCCTGAACATTAACGCCACCAGCGGCAAATCTGTAAACGCCATTTTAAGCATGCCTGGTTTTGGCACCGTGGTAATGGGCGGCAGAACGCTGGACGGCAACAGCAACGACTGGAAGTACATTAACGTACGCCGCTTCTTCAGCGTAGTGGAAGAGTCTATCAAGAAATCCACCAACTGGGTAGTGTTTGAGCCGAATACCGCCAGCACCTGGACCAAAGTACAGGCCATGATAGAAAGCTACCTGTTCCTGAAATGGCGGGATGGCGCGCTGGCCGGGCCTAAGCCGGAGCTGGCCTACCAGGTGAACGTAGGGCTGGGCAAAACCATGAATGCCGTAGACATCCTGGAAGGCCGCATGATCATTGAGATCAGGATGGCGGTTGCAAGACCTGGTGAATTTATTATCCTGCAGTTTATACAGATCATGCAAAGCGCTTAATACGGCCGGCAACATTTATTTAACCATTACTAAAAATTAAATTCTTTATACAATGGCATACCCATTAACGGTTTTCCATTTCAGCGTATCCTGGGGTGGAGAAAATATAGGTTTTTCTGAAGTAAGCGGCTTATCGCAGGAGGTACAGGCAATAGAGTACCGCGACGGCTTAATGTCCGGCACCACCCTGCCCCTGAAAAGGCCGGGGCTGAAAAAGGCTGGCAATATTACCCTGAAAAAAGGCATGGTAGCAGACAACCTTGAGCTGTACAACTGGCTTAACAACAGCGGACAGCCCAATGTAGAACGCCGCGACCTGGTGATAACGCTGCTGAATGACGAAGGCGCGCCGGTATTTGTATGGAGCGTAGCACAGGCATGGCCGGTGAAATGCGAAGGCCCGGGCCTGAAAGCTTCGGGGAATGATATTGCCATAGAGTCTGTAGACCTGGCGCATGAAGGCATCACACTCAAAACCGCCTAAACAATGTCGGCGTATTATCCACCAACGGGGTTTCATTTCCGCGTTGAATTTTTAGGCGTGGGCGGAGCAGATAGCGATACCGAACAACGCTTCCAGGAAGTCAGCGGCCTTTCGTTTGAAGTAGAAACCGAAGAGCTGCGGGAAGGCGGTGAAAACCGTTTTGTGTACAAGCTGCCCAAAAGGGCCAAGTACCCCAACCTGGTGCTGAAGCGGGGCCTGCTTACCAGCACGGTGCTGCTGCAATGGCTGCAGGATGCGCTTCGTACTTACTTCACCGTTGTGATCTACGACTTTAAACCGGCTGACCTGCTGATTACTTTACTGGATGAATCAGATGCCCAGGTGGCCGTGTGGAAAGTGGTACAGGCCTACCCGGTGAAGTGGAGCACAGCCGACCTGCGCGCAACAGAGAACACCATCCTGGTGGAAACAATAGAGCTGGCGTACCAGTATTTTGAACGGCAGCCCGTGCAAAATACGGTGCTTAAATAACGGAAGTAAAAAGTAAAAATGCGGAACACAGCCTTAAACATTGCAATATGGCCGTACAGATCAACGAAGTAATTATAAAGGCAGTGGTAGACCCACGGCCCGACACCCGCAGCAAGGGAAGCACCAACCCGCCGGACTGCCCCCCTGCCACAGCCGGCGACCGCGATAACGAGCTGGCGGAAAAAATTCTGGAGATCCTTCGGGAGAAAAAAGAAAGATAATGGACGATCAAAGCCTGGCAAAGCTGCCCTTTAATCTCAAGATCATTCCCATAAATGATACAGGGTTTCCCATCGGCATTCCTTTTATTGCCATGTTTAACCCTGAGAATTTTACCATTCATGAGGATGTGGACTGGCTGGCGAACTGCCCGCCCGGCGCCCAGGGCGCCAACCTCAAATATAAAGGCACCAAGCCCCGCACCTTTACGCTGGAATTTATTATTGACGGCACCGGCGTTAACACCAATGGTGTAAAGATACCGGTTACTGCGCAGGTAGCGCTGTTCCGCGCCGCCACTACAGGTGTGAGAGGCGCCCTGCACAAACCGGCGTTCCTGCTGGTGCAGTACGGCCTTTTTATCTGCACCTGCGCATTAAACAGCTCCAATGTTACCTACAGCCTGTTTGATTTTACCGGCCTGCCCATCAGGGCAAAGATCAGCGCTTCGTTTACGGAGCATACCGTACCAACGCTGAGCGATATTTTAGGCATGCTGTCATCGCCCGACCTTACGCATTATAAAACCGTAACTGAAGGCGAGCTGCTGCCGGTGCTCACCAACGAGATCTATAATAACCAGCTTTATTACCTGCAGGTAGCAAAGGTGAACAAGCTTAAGAACTTCAGGAAGCTGCAGGCCGGCACCCAGCTGAAGTTTCCGCCAATAGACAGTAACAACGGTTCCCGTAAAACTCAAACCCAGTAAGCATATGGGCGTATTAGACAGTTTACCCCCCGGCACACAGCCCACCCGGTATACCATTACCCGCAAGGTGTTTATCAACGGCACGGTGCTCAGCAACGAAATACAGCTGGCACAGATCACCGTTAATAAATCCTTCAACAAAATTGCCTATGCGCGCCTGGTGTTTGCCGACGGCTCTGCCAGCGAACGCAACTTCCCACTCAGCAACGACGATAAGTTTAAGCCGGGCAGCGAAATCCGTGTGCAGCTGGGCTATGAAGGCGAAGCCGACACCGTGTTTGAAGGCGTTATTGTAAAACATGCCATCAAAGTAAGCCAGCAGGGCACCCTGCTGCTGATAGAAGCAAAAGACAAAGCCATAAAGCTGGCAGCAGCCCGCAAGAACGCCTACCACCTTAATAAAAAAGACAGTGAGGTAATCACGAACCTGGCCAGGAGCGGCGGCCTGCAGCCAACGGTAGCCCCCACCAACACCCCGCACACACAGCTGGTGCAGTTTGATACGAGCGACTGGGACTTTATTGTTACCCGCGCCGAAGCCAACAGCATGCTGGTGCTTACCGACGACGGGCAGCTGATCGTAAAAAAGCCGGACACCGCTTCCACCCCCGTGCTCACCGCCACCTTTGGCGATAACATCTGGGAGTTTGAAGGCGAAATGGATGCCCGCCGGCAGCTGCAAAGCGTAACCAGCCGGTCGTGGGACTATACAAAACAGGAGCCCGAAACCTCCGGCGCAGGTACTGCCACCTTTACGGAGAACGGCAACATTACCTCCAATGACCTGGGCACCGTGTTGGGCGCGCAGGTACAGCTGGTACATAACGGGCACTTAACCCAACAGCAGCTGCAGGACTGGTCAGACGCTTATGCGCTGCGCAGCCGCCTGTCCAAAGCCATTGGCCGCGTGCGGGTGGAAGGCAATGCCGCGGTAAAGCCGGGCACCATGATCACCCTGGCCGGCGTAGGCGACCGCTTTAACGGCAATGTGTTTGTAACCGGCGTGCTGCATCACTTTGAAGGCAACTGGCAAACAGATATACAATTCGGCTGGCGTGAAGAATGGTTTTATAAAAAAGAAGATGTAATGGATAAACCAGCCGCGGGATTGCTGCCCGGCGTAAACGGGCTGCAGATAGGCACCGTGGTGGACCTGGATGATAAAGAAGGCGGCGGCCAGTACCGCGTTAAGGTGCACATTCCTTCCATCACCAGCAGCAACGAAGGCATTTGGGCGCGTGTAGCCACCCTGGACGCCGGCGCTAACCGGGGCGTGTACTTTCGACCGCAGGTAAGCGATGAAGTGGTGCTGGGCTTTTTGAACGACGATCCCCGCGAGCCGGTAATAGTAGGTTACCTGCACAGCAAAAGCAACAAGCAATCCCCGCTGCCCGAGCAGGACGGCTCGCTGCAGTACGGGTTTGTAACCAAAGAAGGCATTAAGCTCATTTTTGACGATACCAACAAGCGTATGACCCTGCGGGTGCCTGCAGGCAGCAGCGAAAAGTCGCTGACCATCAACAACGATTCCAGCGCCATTGAGCTGAAAGATGACCACCAGAATACGATTAAGATGGATTCATCCGGCATTACCATACAGGCCGGCACCGGGAATGTGGTGATAAAAGGAACGCAGGTTAAGATCAATTAATAATGAAGAATGAATAATTAATAATAAGGGCGGTGGGTGTATGAGGCGCTTAAGAAGCAAGAAAACACCGGTACGATTAAAAAATTCCTAATTCGTAATTGACAATTCGTAATTAAGATCATGCCCGCAGCAGCAAGAGTAAGCGATAACCACACCTGCCCCATGGCAAATCCCAATGGCAATCCGCATACGGGCGGTCCCATTATGCCGGCAGGCGTACCAACAGTACTGATCGGCGGTCAGCCTGCCGCAGTAGTAGGCACCCAATGTGTATGCGCCGGCCCGCCGGACAGCATTACCAAAGGATCCAGCTCTGTGCTGATCGGCGGAAAGCAGGCCGCGCGGCAGGGCGATATGACCGCACATGGCGGCACAATAGCAGCCGGTTTTCCATCGGTGATCATTGGCGGCTGATATTTCATTAATCACAACTAACCACAACGTCATGCAAAATACCGACAGATCATTTTTAGGAACAGGCTGGAGCTTTCCCCCCACCTTCCGCAGGGAATGGTACGGCCCTGAAATGCTGAAAGAGGAAGCTGATGTGCGCAGCAGCATACACATCATCCTCTCTACCATTACCAGCGAGCGGGTAATGCTGCCCACCTTTGGCTGTAACCTCCAGCCCCACGTGTTTGATCCGCTGAATGTGCCTACCATTGCCATGATAGAAAAGATAGTGCGGGAAGCGCTCATTTACCATGAGCCCCGGATCATTGTGGAGAACCTTACCTCTACCCCATTCCAGGCAGAAGGACGGCTGGAGATCAACATTGAATACAGCATTATTACTACCAATACCCGTTACAATTACGTATTCCCCTTCTATATCAATGAGGCTACGAACATTGAAACGGTGAAGCCTGTATAACACAGGGCCGAACATTGTTTGGCAACACTATTCATCAATCAAACTAATTATGACGTTCAGATGAGCAATTGTCATTGTCATACCACTATTAACCGCGATGGATCCGGTCAGCTGGGCCGGTACCTGAAAGCGCTGGACCCCGGTTATGCGCCGGTGGATGATCGCAGTTTTGAAGACCTGCTGGTATTTGCCAAAAGATATGCCGCACAAATACGGTTTTACGATATTCCCGCCAGCCAGGTAGAAGATGATACGCCGGCCGCACAGGTAAGCTGGCGCGAGTTTTTCCGGCATGATATGGCGGTTATAGCCGCATCCATTGGCACCATAGACCTTGCACAGATAAAAAAGGACTATGACGAGAACCGCGCCCGGCTGGACCTGCAGCCTAACGGTAATACCTATGCCAACCTTTTTGATCCCATTTTGGGTATGCTGGCCAGGCTTGACCGCTGGTATTCGCTGGCCATCCCCCAAAACCCTTTGTATGCCGATCTTACGCTGGCTATCCAGTCAACCCTGCAGGAGCAGGTGAAAAAGATGATCGCCTATGAAGAGGGGTTTAAGCTGGTAGATGCCAAGAACAGCTTTACGCTGGACTTCTCCCCTATTGAGAACGATGACGTATGGAAGATCAATGACGCGGTGGATGCAGACATCAGCATATACGAAGGCAGCACCCCGGAAGATAAGATCCGTTATGCGGCCCTGTTCGTAGACGCCATTTTCCTGAGCTTCTATGGCGTAATAAGCCAGCTGGTAGAGCGTTCGGAAAGCTACCTGCAATATGCCATGGAACAATACCCCGCGCATCAGCCGCACATGGCGCTGTTCATTGCCTTCCTGCAGCTGTTTCGCCTGGCGCAGGAGCAAATGAATACGCTTACCGGCCGTATGCTGGACTTTTACTACCGGGAGGTATTGCAGCTCACAGAAAAACCGGCGCTCCCCGACCGCGCTTTTGTAATATTCGAGCTGGCAAAAGATGTGGCCAGCTACGACCTGGAGCCCGGCACTGCGCTGGATGCGGGCAAAGATGCCGCCGGTAAGGACCAGGTGTACAAAACCGCTGATCCGCTGGTAGTAAACCAGGCCAAAGTAAAAGAGCTGAAAACGCTGTTCATTGAAAAACTGCCCCTGGAAGCCGCTGAAGATGATAAAACCATCCACGCCATGTATGCCCGGCCGGTAGCCAACTCACAGGACGGCTACGGCACCGCGTTCACCGATCCTTACCCCAAGTGGCCCACCTTTGGCAAAGGCAGCAATCACCCCGGCAGTCCTAAAAACATTTGCGAAGCGCTGGACATTATTAACGATGAGCTGAACACCCGCAATGAAACCGCCATTGGATTTGCCATTGCATCGCCGCAGCTGGTAATGCAGGGGGGCAACCGCCTGGTAACCCTGCGCAGCGCAGGCATTGCCGAGCTGTTTGCAGGCGGCGGCGTAGAAATATGGTTTACCGCAGAAGAAGGCTGGCTGAAGATAGATACCCCCATTACCACCGCGCAGTTTACAAAGCTGTATGCCAACGAGTTTTTCACAAATGATGAAAACCTGGGCGCCTGCTACTATTTAGATACGGCTGTACCCAACACCATACAGGTATTTTTACCCATCGCGGAAAAAGGCATTATTCCTTTTGATGCGAAACTGCACCCGGGTCGCACGTACAATACGGCATTCCCTGTTATGCAGGTAATGGTGGGGCCGGAGATCAACCTTTCTGCTGCACGCTACAGGAACCTAAGCTACGCCGATTTGTCCATTGCCGTAAGAGTAGGCTCGTTCAACGATTATCCCATTATTGGTATAGCAGCAGCTGCCTTCCAGAAAGACAGCTTTGCCAACTTCGACGGCTTAAAGGTGCTAACCCTGCAGAACGACGATGGCCTGCTTACACCCGGCAAGCCATTTGATCCGTTTACCGCCTACCCTAAAACCGGCAGCACTTTTTACATTGGCAGCAATGAAGTGTTCAACAAACCGCTGAAAGAGCTGTCTGTGAACATACGCCATGTAAACAGCAGCGATGCGTTAACCGACATCAATGAACGTACGGTTGATTACAAGGTGAGCGTGCTGCAGAACCGCCAGTGGCAATACCTTACAACCAAACAGTGGGGACGCAGCACCTTTAATGAGCAGGAGCTTACCTATGATATACTGTATACCGGCGGCAACGGGGATAATGTACCCTCTACAGAAATAGACCTGCCGCGGCCTCCCCTGGCCTATCCCACGGAATGGGAAAACGGCAGAACAGTAAAAGGTTTTATACAGATAGAAAACCAGTTCTTTATAGATCCCAATAGCCAAACGTTTTTCCAGGATGCTGTTTCCTATGCTTCCTACTTTAAGATCAAAGAAGTTTCGCTGAGCTATTACTCAGAGCTGGCAGCCCTGGAAGCAGGCACAGACCAGGTTTTCCATGTTTATCCTTTTGGCGCGGCGGAAATAGACCTTGCAACGGGCATTAACCAGGTGAGATCATTTGCCCACCTCGAAAACGTGGTGGTTCCCATCAGGAACCTGCCCTCCCGGCTGGGCCGTAAAACCGCCGACCTGCTGGTAGATGCAAAGGGCGCGCTGCTGCCGCAGTTCACATGGGAAAGCCCTTACAGCCAGTACACACAGGACACGGAGGATAACGGCACAGTAGATACCTCCGCTGGTTTAGCTACCAGCACTACACTGGATGCCAGCGGCCAGCCGGCCGCCGTTGCAAAAGATAAGGCAACAGCCAAAGCGCAGGCCCGCGACGCCAGCGACCGGTACCTGGCCAAACTGCTGCTAAACGCCAGCGGTATTGACACCGGTGCACAGCTGAACCAATACTCGGGCACCATACAGGAAGCTGGTATGCTGTTCATTGGGCTGGAAAAAGTGCAGCCCCTGCAAACCCTCTCGCTCCTGTTCCAGTTTGCGGAAGGCACGGCGCAGGATGAGGAAAATGACCCGCCGCCCGTGCACTGGTCGTACCTGAGCAACAACGAATGGCGCCCGCTGAACGGCGAAGCCATTGTGTTTGACGGCACCTATGACTTTCAGACCACCGGCATTATAAAAATAGATGTGCCGGAAGACGCCACGAACAACAATACGATTATTACCGGCGGCCTGCACTGGTTCTGCGCCAGCGTAACCGGCCATGCCGACCGTTTCCCCATGCTGGTGGATGTGGTAGCGCAGGCGGTGGAAGCTGTTTTTGATAATAACGGCAACGACCCCTCGCACTTTGACAATGCATTACCTGCGGGCAGCATCAGCGGCCTGTCTGTAAAAGTGGCGGAGGTGAGCAAAGTGCAGCAGCCCTTTGCCTCTTTTGACGGTAAGCATGCAGAGGTGGGCCAAACTTTTTATACCCGTGTAAGCGAACGGCTGCGCCATAAAGGCCGCGCCATTAATGCCTGGGATTACGAACACCTGGTGCTGAACCGTTTCCCCGGCATCTACAAAGTAAAATGCATACCGTATACAGATCCCAATTGCTTATGCCGGGAACATGCAACGGCGCCAAATGCAAACGGCCAGCAGCAAACCACCTGCTGCGGACCGCAAATAGCGCCGGGCCATGTGCTGCTGGTGGCTATTGCCAACCTGAAGAACCGCAATGCCATTAACCCGCTGCAGCCCAAAACCAGCCGCCGCACCCTGCTGGAAATTGAGGACTATCTTAAAAAAAGAAGCACTCCTTTTGTGCAGATCAGGGCGCGTAACCCGCTGTACGAACAGGTGCTTACCTTCTTCCGCGTAAAATTTGTATCGGGTACCGATAAAGGCTATTACCTGAAAAAGCTGAATGAAGAGCTGGTACATTTCCTTACCCCGTGGGCTTTTGATGAAAATGCCGATGTGCAGTTCGGGCAAAAGATATATGCTTCCTCTATCGTGAATTTTATTGAAGAAAGGCCATACGTAGATTTTATTACCGATTTCCTGCTGTTTGTATGTAAGGATGAATGCTGCCCTCCAACAGCAGACAACCCCAACGGCAATGATGATAACAGTGATGATAATGACATGCCGGATGTGCTGGACCGCCTGACCGGCTGCAATGATGTGGAGCAGCTGCTGCAGGACCAGCTGAACTTTATTGGCGTGGTGGTAGCGCAGCCATCTACCCCGCGTTCCATACTGGTATCGGTACCCAGGCATATTATTGTGCCTTATGAGGAGCCGGTGAAACCTTCGCGCTGCGAACAAAGAGCCGCCGCACAGGTACTGGTTCCCGGCCCTGTAGCCGGTGTACCGCGCATACCGCAGGCCACGGAGCCGGCGCCGGAAAGGCCGCAGGCTACCGGTACGCCCGCTGTACCAACAACCGGCACGAATGCCGCAGTAGAAAAAACAACGCCTGCCACAGGTCAGCCAACGGCGGATAAAACGGCGGCAGAAAAAGCAACAGGTAGTACAGGAACAGCTGCACCGGCAAACAAAACCGCAACGGATAAAGGAACAGCCGCCACAGACAAAACAACCGCTGCTACACCTGCAGCTGATAAAACAGCAGCGGAGAGTACCACAACATCAGCAGCAGATAAAGGAGCAGCAGATACTGCCGGCAAGCCGGCCGGTCAGCCGGCGCCTGAAAAAACGCCTGCCGCCCCGCTGAAGCTGACCGGCGCTAAAAAAGCCACCAAAAAAACAGATAAGAAGAACCCCAAATGATCCATCCCCATAAATTAAGCCGAACATGCAAGAGCCAGTAACATTAATAAAATCCAATCCGCTGCTGCCTGCAGAAGACTATCCCGCGCTGCGCGACAAAGGCATACAATACATAGCAAAGCTGGGCAGCGATATTTGGACGGATTACAATAACTCGGACCCCGGCATCACCATACTGGAAGCGGTTTGTTATGCCATCACAGACCTCTCATACCGTACGGACTTTGACATGAAAGACCTGCTGGCGCCGGAACAGCTGAACAGCAACACCTGGAAACAGATCTTTTATACCGCCCGGCAAATACTGCATAACAGCGCCCTTACCATTAACGACTACCGCAAGCTGGTGATTGACATTAAAGGCGTGCGCAATGCCTGGATAGAGCCCAGCAAAGATTATGAAGTACCGGTATGGATAGATTATAACGATGTGGAGCTGCGCGACGAACCTGGCTGCGATTGCGACGACGCGCATGAAAAGATCTGCTACGGCAAGCTCGGGCTGGAGTCGCTGAGCACCGAACAGGTGAACGCCTACCGCGGCAAAAAAACAGAAGAGATCAATGCTACCCTGCAAAAACTAAGCGCCAGCCAAGCCGCACTGGGAACAAAGATCACCGACCTTACCACGCAGATAAACATGCCGGACATTGATCCCACCAAAAAGGCCGCGCTGATCGCCGAAAGAGAGCAGCTGCAGCAGCAGGTGCAGGATATACAGCGTAAGGTTGCTGCGTTGAACACCATGCTGGTTTACCTTTCACCCAACAACACCGTATTGCCTTCCAAGATCGTTGAGTTTGAAGGATTGTATAACGTGATGATAGAATATGAGGAAGATGTGCTGCAGGCCGACCAGCGCGAAGAAGTACGGCAGCTGGTGCTGGACCGCCTGAGCGCCCACCGCAACCTGTGCGAAGATTTCCTGAGCATTAACGGCGTGGAGTATGAAGACTTTGGCATTATGGCATCCATAGCCCTGGAAGAATATGCAGACCCCGACCAGGTGCTGGCGCAGGTGTTCTTCATCATCTACAAATACTTTACCCCTTCCGTGCCTTTCCATACCATTGCGCAAATGCAGGAAAAGGGCTACCTCATAGATGAAATATTTGAAGGTCCTGCCCTGCGGCACGGCTTTATTGACGATGTTGAGCTGGAAGCCACCGACTTTTTCCGCGACATCCGCCTGTCGGACATCATCAACGAAATAGCCGACATTAAAGGCATTAAAGCCATCACCTACCTGCACCTTTCCAATGGCGATACCGGCGACGCGGCAGCAGATAAAAATTTCTTTTACCAGTGGCTTAACTACCTGCGCGAGCAGCGGAAGGTAGCCCGTATACAGCCTGCCGGCTCGCAGATCATTTTCTGCAAGGAACGTGAGCTGGTAACCTACTACACCGGCCGCAGCGCCGACCGCCGGCCCGAAAGGATGCTGAAGCTGTTCAACGACCTGAAGGTGCTGGAACGCAAATACAAGCTGGAAGGCCATACAACCGACCTGCCCATACCTGCGGGAGAGAACATGGACCTGGAAGATTACTATCCCGTAACCTACTCCCTGCCTATGTGCTACGGCGTTAGCGACCGCGCCGGCCTGCCACCGGGCGCCGATGAAACCCGGCAGGCACAGGCACTGCAGCTCAGGGGCTATATGCTGTTCTTTGAGCAGCTGCTGGCTGATTACCTGGTGCAGCTTAACCACCTGCGCGACCTGTTTACTTTTGATGACACGGTAAAGCATACCTATTTCACCCGCGCGCTCACGGAGCTGGAAAATCTTAAAGACCTGATCGTAGACCACGGCGCGCCCAATACCTGGGAGCAGGTATTAAAAGAGTTCACCCATGTGATCCGGAACCTGGTAGAAACACCCAAAATATTCCAGGACAGGCGCAACCGCTTCCTGGATCATATGCTGGCGCGCTTTAGCGAAGACCTCAGCGAGTATGAGCAGATCAGCGCCTGGCTTACGCCCTATAAAATAAAGGAGCGGATGATACAGGATAAAGTGCGCATACTCAAAGACGGTGAGTATTACCAGATCAGCACTAACCGGGGTATTGGCTATAACTATGCGCAAAACGACATATGGGACACTTCGAATGTTTCGGGAACAGAACGGCGGGTAAGCCGCCTGCTGGGCTTCCGCAATGCAAAACGCAGAACACTGGCGCCTGATTATGTGATAGTAGAACCGGTAATGGAAACTGATGAAAAAACAAAAGCGCCCGTTTGGAAAAAGAATAAGAAAGGCCAGCATGTAAACACCATCAAGCTGGTTGACCCTGAAAATAAAGAAACCGTGCTGCTCACCAGTATTGAGGTAGCAGACGGCTGCTGTACGGAGTCGCTTATCAGCGAGCTGCTGGAGTTTGCCGATGACCGGCATAACTTCCAATTCCATGATGAGCTGCGGCAGCGCAGCCGTAAATCAGCCGGGCAAATAGGCACTTTCTGGTATGAGCTGTGGGATGGCCCTGACCCCGAAACCGCCATAGCCATTGCCACTGGCGAAAAATTTGATAAACAGGAAGACCGCGAAAAAGCTTTCAAACGCCTGCAGTACATAATGGACGAGCTGAATAACAATGAAGGTTTGCACCTGGTTGAGCACCTGCTGCTGCGTCCTAAGTTTGATGGCGCCCTGGATGAAGCCGGCAATGCTATTCCCGTTGGTATGCTGGACATTTGTTTAGACCAGTGCGACCTGGGCATAGGCCTGGGCCAAAACACCGATGTGCCGCCTTACCGCAAACGGGTATACCGCATACCTGCTGAAAAGTGTTTTGATAACCTGCCCTGGGTGCTGGAATACATCCGTAAGAACGCAAACCCCGCCATCGGTGACCAGTCGTTCCTTTTCCAGGAAGCCTTTGCAGACGGTACCGCGCCTGTATCATTAAAATTCCGCCGTTACGAAAACCTGGCCAAGCGGGTAAAAGACCTGCAGGAATACGGCTCTGAGCGGGTGAACTACACCATTGTATCAAACGGGGAGGAAGATCCGGCAAAACTCAAATACAGCTTTATCATACATGGCGATAAAGACATTGTGCTGGCGCAAAGCAGCTTTATCTTTAACAAGCAATCAAAGCAGCCCGGCGCACCGGACGTGCCGGATGATATTGAAAAAGAGATTGCGCAGCTGATCGCTTATTTCAGCTTCCAGCTGGACCTGTACTGTGCCGCCGACCCTTGCGATAATAACGAAGACCCCTACTCTTTCCGCGCCACCGCCATATTTCCCTGCTGGCCCAAACGCTTCCGCGACGCCACTTTCCGCAACCTGGTGGAAAAAACGGTACAAACGGAGTCCCCCGCGCATGTATATACGCGCGTGGTATGGGTAGGCATTAGTGAAATGCAGCGCTTTGAAAAAGTGTATTACGACTGGCTGCTGGAAATGTCGCAAACAGAAATGCCCGGCTTTGAAAAGGTAAATCCGCTGGTAGACGTGCTGAACACCCTGCAGCCCTGCGGAGAATGTAAGGATGATTGCAGCAAAGGCACGGCCGATGAGGTGAGGAACGGGAAGCAGTAGCATGAAGAATTAAGAATGAAGAATTAATAATTCATAATGAGAGAAAGGCGGTCTTACTATGAGCCGGTACCGTTGATAATTAGTAGTAACGGGGGTATATGAAGTATGATGTACCGGCTAAACAATAATAAACTGCATAATGCACCTTATCAATAAACTACAGTTTGAAGTTAGCTGCCCGGATGAAGAGCTGGCGCTGAACCTGCGCTATAACTTCTCCCTCACTTACCAGGAGCAGATCATGGAAGTGGTGGACCGGGTGTGCACGAAATATGTAGATGACGCTGAACAGCTGCGTATAGATAAGCTGGAAATAGACCTGGGCGCATTCAGTCCTCATGGTTTTGGCGCACAGTTCAGTGAGGTGTTCCTGGCAAAGTTTGAGCAGGCATTCCGGCAAAAGCTGGCAGGCATTTCACAGGCGCAGCGGCAGCAGGCCAGGCAGCTTTCCAACATGGAAATGTGGCAGTACTTCCTGTTAAATGGCACATTGCCCTGGTGGGTGGATGAAACAGCGCTGGACCTGCAGGAAACAACACTGCAGCTAATAAAGGAGCAGCCGGCCGCCCTGCAAAGCTTTTTACAAAGCCAGCGTAACCATCCGCACCTGTGGCAACGCTTAACGCTGCAGTTCACGAATACCGTAAAAGCACAGCTGATAACCCTTCTGCCTGCGCTGGTCAATGCCCAAATGCTTATACAGGAATGGCAGCAGGCCATTGGCCGGCAGCTTACGCCGCCGCCTGCAGTTGCCGCGCCTGGAAAGCTAACGGACATACTGCTGGAAAATGCGCCCCTGCTGCAAAGCGCGCCTGCAGATAAAAATGCAGCCTGGCAGGTGTTCACCAGCAGTGTGGCAACACTTTTAATTGTTACGCCGGAGCAGCAAAGCAGCATAGTAACAGCTTTACTGCCTGCGCTGGCGGCGGCAAAGGGCTTGCAATTACCGGAAGCCGCAGCAGCGGCAAAAGCGGTTCCCCCTGCAGCGGAAGTATTGCTGCAAACAGCATACAGCACACCAGCAGCGGATGAACGATACGCGGTGCGGCACGCAGGTGTAATACTGCTGGCAGCATTCCTGCGCCCCTTTTTTACCACCCTTGAGCTGTGGACCGGCAAAGGGTGGCAGCACAAAGCCGCCTGCTACCGCGCCGTGCACCTGCTAAAATACCTGTGCACCGGGCAACAGCAGGCGCCGGAATACAGCCTGGTAATGGAAAAAATCTGCTGCGGCCTGCCCCTGGATGAGCCCATACCGCTGGATATAATGCTCACGGAAAAGGAGATCAGTGAAAGCAAGCTTTTACTGGAAAGCATTATCGGACACTGGAAAATGCTGAAAAATACCTCCGTGAACGGGCTGCGGGAAACCTTCCTGAAAAGGGACGGCATCCTCTCGCGCCAGGAAAACAACTGGCGGCTGCAGGTAGAACAAAAAACCCTGGATGTGCTGCTGGACAGCATTCCCTGGGGCTTTTCCACCATCAGCCTGCCCTGGAACGGGTATTTGATATTCGTGGAATGGTAATTACCAAACAATCACAACCAGCGGCTATGCGCTAAAAGCCAACAGCTGTCTTAACCACCGCAACTAAAAGTTAAGAGCTAGAGGCCAATAGCTAACAGCCAATAACTTAATCATATGACCAACGGCGCAACAGTGATGGAAGGACCGCTAACCACGGTAAACCGCTTAGATCAGAATGCAGCCAGCCTCTCGGCAGAGATCACCTGGTTTGCTGCGGTAGTGAATGCGCGTTTGAGCGGGTACTTCAATAAGGAAACAGCCGGCGCTTCACCGGAAGATACTACGCCCCCTGACCTGGTGAACGACCACTCTGTGTACGCGGAATTTGTAAGCTATTATAAGCTAACGCGCGATGAGCGCCTGCTGCTGATGCTAACCCTTATCCCGCACGTGCAGCCGCATTTGCTGGATGTTTTCTTTAGCATCAACAAAGCCTCCGGCCGTGGGCATACGGAGTTCGGCGGCATTAAAGGCGCAAGGCACAGCGGCTTTTTACCCACTATAGAAACGGCCCTGTTCCTGCTGGCCGGTAATGACCTGGCCCACCGTTTCCGCCTGCAAAAGCTGTTTGAACCGGAGCACATTTTCTCTGCCCACCAGATTATTACCATTGACCCCCCACCGGGCAATGAGCCCTTTTACAGCAGCCCTGTGAGCATTTCAGAGGAGTATGTTGATTTCTTTACCACAGGCCAGTTCCGCAAGCCCGCCTTCAGCATGGAGTTTCCGGCCAGGCGGCTCAGCACTTCGCTGAACTGGACCGACCTGGTGGTGGATGAATTTACCGCGCAGCAGCTGGATGAGCTGCGCATATGGGTACAGCACGGCGCCCGGCTGTATGACGACTGGGGCATGAGCAAAAAGCTGAAACCCGGCTACAAAGTGCTGTTCCACGGCCCGCCCGGCACCGGCAAAACATTAACCGCCTCCCTGCTGGGCAAGCTGTATAACCTGGATGTGTACCGTGTGGATCTTTCCATGGTGATCTCCAAATACATTGGCGAAACAGAAAAGAACCTGGAGAAGGTGTTTAAAAAAGCAGAGAACAAAAACTGGATATTATTCTTTGACGAAGCAGATGCCTTGTTTGGCAAACGCACCACCATATCCGACTCGCATGATAAATACGCCAACCAGGAAATAGCGTACCTGCTGCAGCGGCTGGAGGACTACCGGGGCCTGGTAATACTGGCCTCCAACATGCGCAATAATGTGGACGAAGCATTTACCCGCCGCCTGCAGGCAATTATACATTTTCAGGCGCCCCGCCCAAGGGAAAGGCTGCGGCTGTGGCACAACGCATTCAGCAGGCAATGCCAGCCGCCGGGCGTCGCGGAGCTGGAACGTATTGCGCAGCAGTATGAGCTGTCGGGCGGCGCTATTATGAACGTGGTGCAGTATGCCTCCTTAATGGCGTTGAACCGCAACAGCAGCCATATACTGGTAGACGACCTGCTGCAGGGCATCCGCAAGGAATTTAAAAAAGAGGGTAAAACCATTTAAATACAAA
>NZ_DASTRI010000160.1:0-15749 GCF_035761305.1 Chitinophaga sp.
GCTTGGCTTTTGGGTGCGCCATTTTAAGGCCGGCTATGGTGGCGCCGGCGGTGCTGTGATCGCCGGACAGCACTACGGGGAACCAGTTGGCCTTTACCGTATCATACACGCTTTTGCTGATGCGCTCATACAGGGTGTAAATGCCTTTGATGCGTTTGGCAAACGGCGACTCAATAGGCTCAAACAACAGCTTGTTCTCCGTTTCTATTACCTCAGAGGGGAAGTGTACAAAAAAATTGCTCATGAAGTCCAGCGCTGCAATCTTAATTGCATCAATACCCAGGCTGGCGCCGCGCGTGCCGGCGCCTATTTCCGATTTAACTTCAATGATCTTAATGTTCTTCATATCAGCAAGCTACAGGTTTTTAACGGATCATGATTGGCGATTATTTGTTATGCTTTACAGCAAGCGGGCTGAAAAACTGAACCAATTCCAATAAGTCTGCTTGCTTGTAAAAATTTGTTCAATGTTTATGGATGAATGATGGATAACATTGAATTCTTTGCAGTTGTGCGGGGGAAGGGCATACATCAGTATATTTGCTGACTCAGGTATATTAATCTACATCAAAACCACGTACTACTTATGAATTACGAATTAACAGAAGAGCATCTGATGATACAAAAGGCTGCCCGCGACTTTGCCGTGAACGAGCTGTTACCCGGCGTAATTGAGCGCGACGAGCAGCAAAAATTTCCGGCCGCACAAATCAAAAAACTGGGAGCGCTTGGATTTTTAGGCATGATGGTAGACCCCAAATACGGCGGCTCCGGCCTTGATACTATTTCCTATGTGCTGGCCATGGAAGAGATATCCAAAATAGATGCCTCCACTTCTGTTTGTATGAGCGTAAACAATTCACTGGTATGCTGGGGGCTGGAAGCCTATGGCACTGAGGAGCAGAAGCAAAAATACCTGGTGCCCCTGGCCAAAGGAGAAGTGATAGGCGCTTTTTTGCTCAGTGAGCCGGAAGCAGGTTCCGATGCTACTTCACAACGTACCACCGCTGAAGATAAAGGTGATCATTACCTGCTCAACGGCACCAAGAACTGGATCACCAACGGCAGCTCCGCCGGTACTTACCTGGTAATAGCACAAACCCATCCCGAAAAAGGCAGCAAAGGCATTAATGCCTTTATCGTGGAAAAAAGCTGGCCGGGCGTGGTGGTGGGCGCCAAGGAAAATAAGCTGGGCATCCGCGGCAGCGATACGCACAGCATTATGTTCCAGGATGTAAAGGTGCCAAAAGAGAACCGCATTGGCGAAGATGGGTTTGGATTTAAGTTTGCCATGAAAACACTGGCCGGAGGCCGCATTGGTATTGCATCACAGGCATTGGGCATTGCCAGCGGCGCTTTTGAGCTGGCCCTTAAATACTCCAAGGAAAGAAAAGCTTTTGGCAAAGAAATATCACAGCACCAGGCCATCCAGTTTAAGCTGGCGGATATGGCTACACGTATTGAAGCTGCCCGCCTGCTATGCCTGAAAGCCGCCTGGCAAAAAGACCAGCACATGGATTACACCCTGAGTGGCTCCATGGCTAAGGTATATGCTTCTGAAACGGCCATGTGGGTAACTACCGAAGCGGTGCAGGTGCACGGCGGCTACGGGTATGTAAAGGAATACCATGTTGAGCGCCTGATGCGCGATGCCAAGATCACCCAGATCTATGAAGGCACTTCAGAGGTGCAGCGTATTGTGATTAGCAGGGCAATATTACAATAGCTATCTTTGCGCCCATGTCAGTTAACTTACCCGCCTACCAGCAGGTGCTGGCTGCTTTGCAGCCTTATGGCGCCAGGCTGGTGGCTGTTTCCAAGATAAAACCCGTTGCAGATATCCAGGCATTGTACAATGCCGGTCAGCGCGCATTTGGTGAAAATTATGTGCAGGAGCTGGTGCAAAAGCAGCCGGAGCTGCCGGCAGATGTGGAGTGGCATTTCATCGGGCATTTGCAAAGCAACAAGGTAAAATACATTGCACCCTTTGTAAGCATGATACATGCGGTTGACAGCTTTAAGCTGCTGCAGGAGATCAGCAAGCAGGCCGCTAAGCATAACCGGGTAATTGATTGTTTGTTACAGGTGCATATTGCAGAAGAGGAAACCAAGTTCGGGATGGATGCCGCCGAGCTGGAGGCGCTGCTGCAGCAATGGCAGCAGCAGCCGTTGCCGAACATCCGCATTGCAGGCCTCATGGGAATGGCCACCAACACTGATAATGCGGCGCAGGTGTTAAAGGAATTCCAGCAGCTGAAAGCGTTGCACGCTGCTGTAAAAGCGCGTTACTTTACCGGGCACGATTACTTCCGGGAGCTGTCCACCGGTATGAGCGGCGATTACCACCTGGCGTTACAGGCCGGCAGCACACTGGTACGTATAGGCAGCCTGTTGTTCGGGGCAAGGTAAGCAGATGTGCAGATATGCAAATGTGCAGATGTGCAGATGGGAATAAATGGGAATAGATGTATAAATTGGTGGCGGATGTAGCCAGCGAGAAACACATCATCTGCACATTTATCTGTTTCTCTATCCGCACATTTCCCCACCTCCTGGTTTGACCGTTTCTCCCATCCGCACACCTGCATATCTGCACATTTGCACATTTTCCCCCCTTCCTTCATCATTTTTCGTACATTTGTCTACTAATTTGATAGACTGGCTATGACAAAATTGAAAACCATCCTCCCTTTTTTGTGTTTCACCTTGTTTACCGCATTTGCTGCCCGCGCACAGCAACCTTTAGCCAAAGGCGCCTGGCAGGCCCGCCTGCATCGTGCCGACGGTGCGGACATTGTATTTAACGTGGAAGCAGCTGAAAAAAACGGTCATACCGTTTGGTATATCCTGAATGCCGGCGACCGTTTACTCGTAGATGATATACAGGAGCAGCAGGACTCTATCTTCATAAAAATGCCTTTTTTTGACTCCGAGTTCAGGGCCGCCCGTCAGCCGGATGGTACATTAAAAGGCCTGTGGATAAGGCACCTGGCCAGCCAGGATGTGAGCATTCCTTTTACTGCCGCACCAGGCATAAAAGAGCGGTTTACCCAGCATACGCCGGCCAAAGGAGATGTAAGCGGGCGCTGGGCCACTTATTTTACCGCGCCTGGCAAAAACAACAGCTCCTTTGCGGTAGGAGAGTTCAAACAACAGGGCAATAAGGTAACCGGTACTTTTCTTACTGCTACCGGCGATTACCGTTTCCTGGAAGGCATAATGGACGGAGATACCCTGAAGCTTTCTACCTTCGACGGTTCACATGCTTACTATTTTACTGCGCGCCTTACCGGTAGGCATATACTGGAACAGGGTGTTTTTTACGCCGGTATTGGCAACACCACAGAAGCATGGACTGCCCGTAAAGATGCGAATGCGGCGCTGCCCGACGAAACCAAGCTGGCAGGTATTAAACCGGGACAATCCAGGTTAAATTTCTCTTTCCCCGATATAAACGGCCACCAGGTAAGCATGAGCGATGCGCGGTTTAAAAATAAAGTGGTGGTGATCACCATTATGGGTTCCTGGTGCCCCAATTGCATGGATGAAACAGGTTTTCTTTCCAAATGGTATGAGCAGAACAAACAACGTGGGGTAGAGGTGATAGCGCTGGCCTATGAGCGTACCACAGACTTTGAGCGGTCAAAAAAATCGCTGTCGGGTTTCATGAAACGTTTTGATATAAAATACCCGGTGCTTATTACCGGCGTTACCTCTGCTGATCCGCAGCGTACGGAAAAAACATTGCCGCAGCTAACAGCCATTAAAGGTTTTCCCACTACCATTTTTGTAGATAAGCAGGGCAATGTAAAAGAAGTGCATACCGGTTTTTCCGGCCCTGGCACCGGCGAACATTATGAACAGTTTAAAACGGATTTCAATCGCCTTATAGATGAAATGTTAAGCGAGTAGGCGGCGTGCTCACCTGCTTTGGCCTGATATTTGGAAACCTTACAAACAACAGCCTACACATTGTTTCCACCTATTGGTGCTATTAGTTAAACCTTAAAAATAATTCATATGAGCACAACGAAATTCTTATCAGGCGCGTTGGCCGGTTTAGCCACAGGTGTGTTGATAGGATTGATGGTTGCCCCGGATAGCGGGGAAGAAACCAGGAGAAAGATTCGCTATACAGCCGGAAACTGGCGTTACAGGATTAGCCGTATCATAGGAAAGGGTTCTGACGATCTTACTGAATTAAAAAGGGTTTTTGAGCACGAAGTAACCGGCCTGAAGGATGATGTACGCGAAAGGATATTGCGTTTAATAGATGAAAGCAAAAGCTCTTACGATAAATTCAAGAGTGAAGTAGCGCAACAAAATAGCTGATGGCAAGCAGCACTGTTAAATGATTCCTTTGTTATTCCGGGAGATCAATTGCATCTCCTGGAACTATCAAAGGGCAGCAGGTTTTCTTTCATCCACTATTGTACCCTTACCTTTCACCGCTCATTATTTAATTATGCAAAGCAAACGTCCCAATGATCCGGTAAAGGAACACAACAAACCCAACAATACGGATCATACGCCAAAACAATCTCCTCCCGAACATGATGATCCTACTTCCGCACAAGATGATCCTGAACTGCCTGCGGATGAAGCGTTCATTCCTACACAGGCCGACCTGGAAGCCAAAGAAAGTGTGGAATATTTTACGCCTTCAGGGGAATTTCCCGATCCTGGATCTGCGGAAGATATGGAGCCCGTGGAAGAAGACGAAACCCCGGAAATACTGCCCGGTACTGATGCCGACGTAACTGCTGAAGACCTGGTCGCACTGGGGCCTGCAGAGGAAGACATGGATGCGGGAGAAGATGAATCTGTACGCAACCGCGATGCCCTGGTAAAAGATACCGATGCCGAGTCAGACGAAGAACCGGCCGAACAGCTGGATGTACCCGGCGCCGAGCTGGATAACGACCAGGAAGATATTGGCGGCGAAGATGAGGAGAATAATGAATACAGCCTGGGAGGAGATAAAGACTGATGTGCAGATGATGGAAGATATTTAAATTTCATAATGAAGAAGCCTGGCATTGCCAGGCTTTTTTGTATTTAGGCATGCGCCGTTTTACGCATCGCACATCGTCACATTTACACGTTTTTATCATCTGCACATTTGCACATCCGCACATCATTTCAGCAGTCCTTTTACCAGTGATTTCCATTGCGGCTTGGCCAGTCCTGCGGCTGCAGGCAAGGCTATGAGCCAGTTGCGCACCTTGTCCAGGATATTATCCGGGTGCGAATTAGGCATTTCATTGCGGCCATACACGCAGGCTCTGAGGCTGGTGCCCACCCGTTCTATTACAAATGAGCTGGTGGCTTCTTCATCATAAAAGTGTGCGGGTTTTCCATCCGTGTGGTGGTAAGGATTACCTGACGGACGTACACGAATGGCAATATAAGCGCAGTTGCCCGATGGGGTGCTGCGGTCCTCTATCTTTTCAATCTTCACCCAGTCATATCCCTTACCGGTCCGGGATCCCGGGCCCGGCAAGTCAACACGGATGTGGTCACCTTCCTGTGCCTTATGATCCAGCACATGCCCGTCACTATCCGTAAGTGTGAAGTTGGCGGAGAGTGAACCACTGAACTGGTGCCAGCGGTTCACTTCCAGCAATTTTTCCTTTGCAATGTTATAACGTTGAATACATGCGTCTACAGTAGCGCAGGTAACCGTATGCACCGTAGTATGCTGGCTGCCGGCGTGCTGCAGCGGTACCGGCTTTTCACAAGCACCTGCGGATTTTATGTGTATCATAATTTTTCCTCATTTACCACAGCGCCCGTTTCCATAAAATGTTTAAAGCGCTGTATATCTTCCTGCACAATACGTTCAAATGCGGAGTTCAGTAGCCAGGCCAGGCTGGTGCCCACATAACCGGCCGGGGGCCGGTAGGTGATCATGATTTTCATGGCAGTGCCCCCGTTGGCAGCATCTTCAAATGTTACGCGTCCGGCAGTAGCTACCTGCGAGCCTGCAATGGAACGCCAGCCAAGCAGGGAGCCGGGTTCCTCCTTAACAATTTCTGCTTCCCATTCTACCGTGCCTACACCGCCGGGGCCGCGCGCTATCCAGCGGGAGTGTATGCTGTCGCGCTCATCCACCTGCTCCAGGTGCCGCATAAACAGGGGCAGGTTACCTAGCTGGCGCCAGAAAGCATATACCTCTTCCCGCGGTTTGTTAATGATCATGGAGCTGCGGATATTAATGGCTGTAGTGTGCCGGCCGGTGCGCTGCTCAATGGCGGCAGAAATAGGGCAGTTGCCTGAAAGGCCGCGGTAGAGCAGGTAGCCGCCTACTGCCAGCCGGGCCAAACTCCTGAAAGGGTGTTTGGTAATACTGCCAATGGCCGTGCTGGCAATGAGAGAACCTGCAACAATGGAGGCCAGGCGTCCTTCCCTGCTTACATTCAATATGTTACTGCTATCGTACAAAGGCCCTGCGGTGGGCGCCTCATGCTGGCCATGGCCATTCAGCAATGTGTTATAAGAACTCATGGTAAGAACATTTTGATTATGAATAGTTTACCGCTAAAACCTTGCTGCTTTGATGTTATGATTGCAAGTGATTGTATTTCAATGTATTGAATGCATGCAACAGCAGTCTGTTGTGGAATAAATAATACGGGGGTGTATAGAAATGTACCCACGTTTCTTAACTTTAATACATCCTGCAAAACCCTTTGTAAATACCCGCAGGTATAACTATCTTGTAAGTGTTACATTCCACGTAATGGATGCTTCGCTGCATTCGGTTATTCATCACCATAATTAATTCCAAAGGCGCATCAACATATTGCGCTTGTAATCGTAATTCGTAATTAAATAAACCTTTGTTTTTCCATGCAAAAATTACTCATCGCACTTTTTCTTTTCGCAGGTTTCGGCTGTCAGGCACAAAAAGCCGACAAGCTTTCTGATAAATGGATACAGCTGTTTAACGGTAAAGACCTGAAAGATTGGGATATTAAGATCACCGGTCATGAACTGAATGATAATTTCGCAAATACATTCAGGGTAGAAGACGGATTATTGAAAGTGCGCTATGATGGGTATGATAAATTTAATGACCGTTTCGGACATATCTTCTATAAGAAAAAATTCAGCGCCTACCTGCTGGTGGTAGAATACCGTTTTGTAGATAAGCAGGTGAACGGCGGCCCGGCATGGGCTATACGAAATAACGGCGCCATGATCCACTCCCAGTCGGCAGCCAGTATGGGTAAAGACCAGGACTTCCCGATCTCGCTGGAAGTGCAGCTGTTAGGAGGTAATGGAACAGACCCCCGCACTACCGGCAACCTGTGCACCCCAGGCACAAATGTGGTAATGAACGGTAAGCTTATTACCGAACATTGTATTTCCTCTACTTCAAAAACCTATGCCGGCGATCAGTGGGTAACCGTATCGGCCCTGGTGCTCCGCGATTCGGTGATCAGGCATATTGTAGAAGGCGATACCGTACTTACTTACACCAAGCCGCAGATTGGCGGCGGTTCAGTAACCAACTACGATCCTGCGGTAAAAAAAGACGGGCAGCTGTTAACAGAAGGCTATATTGCCCTGCAGGGTGAAAGCGCGCCTACAGATTTCCGTAAAATAGCCGTATTTGACCTGGAGCCTTACATGAATGATCCTGTAAAGCTCAACGAGGTGATACATGAGCTGCAGGAGAGTACCAGGCCCAGTAAGCAGCAGGACTAGCGGGCTGTATCATACCATGCGGCGGCCTTGGTGGATGGGGCGGCCTTGGTGGACGCGGCGGTTTAGGCGGCGTTGCACAGCTGGCTGCAATCAGCGGCGCCAGCACCAGCAGTAAAAACACATTCTGCCGTTTCATAACTTACAGTTTTACCCTGGTAACACAAATACGGTACCAGTCGCCGCCAATAAAGAAGGGAATGCAGCAATACCGCATTCCCTTCTTTATTACTGTTATCTTACTTTACTGCAGCATCAGCTGCCGGATGTATTTTACCGGCGCATTGCCATAGCTCAGGAACTTTTCATTGAAGTCTTTCAGGTTATACCGGCTGCCCAGCTTCTCTTTATACGCCTCACGCAGGTCAATGATCTCTTTAAAGCCGGTGTAATAGCTGGTTAGCTGCACACTGGTTACGCTTACACGCTTCCATTTACCTTCCGCCTCTGCCTGCTGTTGAAAGGCCTGCTGTGTAAGCAGCTGTATGGCGTCTTCCTTCGACATGTTTTTTACATGCACGCTGTAATCCAGTATGGTGTTGCAAACAGTGCGCAGGTTCCATTTATACCACATCAGCCACATTTCAGGCGCATTATTGCCATAGCCGTTCTCCAGCATCATCTGCTCCGTATATACGGCCCATCCTTCTATCATGGCGCCGTTGGAGAGCAGGGATTTTATAAGGCTGGGCGATTGGTTGGCGTACACCAGCTGGGTGTAGTGGCCGGGGATGGCTTCGTGTATGTCCAGTATCTGCAGAATGTACTGGTTGTACTCCCGCAGAAAGCTTTCGGCTTTAGCCGCCGGCCATCCTTCCAGGCTGCCTACGTTGTAATAGGTGTTGCCGTTTTTATCATAGGGGCCGGGCGCGCTGATGGAAGCACCGGCCACGCCGGCCATGTAGCCCGGTTCCTTGCGCACTTTCAGCGGCTTGGCAGGATCTATATACAGCAGGTCTTTTTCCTTGATGAAGGCAGTGAGCGCAGGCAGCTGCTTTTCAATAGCCTGCTGAAATTCCGACGGCTTTACATGCTGGATGGAAAGCGTGTCTATCATGCGTTTGATGAGCACCAGTGAATCGGTTGGCACCGGGGCGTTCCCGAAGTATTTGGGCCACAGCTCCCGGCTGATGCGGGCCATTTGCCCATGTACCCATGCTTTGCGCGCCATGGCGGAGTCATAGATCTGCGCCGCAGTGTACATGGATTGTATGTTGTACCTGAATTTATCTTCATACAAATCTTTTCCCAGGCGAAAACTGCGCGGATGCTCTACCTTCAGGGCCTTTAGCCAGGCGGCAAAGTCTTTGATGGCATTGGCGGCAGTTTGCGCGCGTTCCAGCAATTGCTTTTTGTCCCCGGCAGACAAACCGCTTTTTTTCACTGAATCGGCCAGGTCTTTCTGGAAAATGGAAAGGCCGCCCAGGTTCTGGTCCTGTGCAAGCTGGGTAAGCTCCGGCACCGGGTTGCTGATCCGCTGTTTGGCGGCTGCATAATAGGCCGGCACATTTGCCAGGCGCAGGTAAAAGCTGTGCAGGCGCTCGTCCAACGGGGCATACGGCTCATTGAGAATAACTGCAAATGTGCCGCCCACGTTGTATACAGAGGGGTCCCACTCATTTGTTTTCGCCTTTGTGATCTCCCATTTGCGCTGTTCCAGCTGGTTACTGATCAGGTAATAATCTATGAGCAGGGCGCTGCCAAGCTTAGTGGTGTCATAGGTCTTTAACGAATCCTGTTGCTGCTGCACAAAGGCCAGCTCCTGCTGTTGCGCCGCGGCATCCGGTATTACCAGCACGCTGTCGTATTTATGATAGCCCACATTGGTGGCCCACTCGGGCGATATTTTCCACAGCGCGTCAATGAAGTGGTTTTCATACCGGCGGAAGGCCGCGCTCTGCGTGGTATCTTTATTACCATCGCCGGCAGCGCGGGGTTCTTTTTGTCCCTGGTTACAGGCGGCCAGCAGGCCAGCCATTGCCAGGGTGTAAAGCAGGTGTTTATGCATAACGGGGAGATTTAGTGTGCAGCTTTTAATACAGCCATCCATCCGCCGCCCTTGCTCATTTGCACGGTTACATGGTCTGCAGCGGTTACAGTTTGTTTATGGAACCGGTAATCTGCGGCATGTTCATCGGCATTAATGCCGTCTTCCACGGCTTCGAGCTGGTAGCTGCCGCTGCCCAGGAAGCTGAGATCCAGGTCCAGGTGGCGGGCTTCCCAGTTGGTCATGGCGCCAATGTACCAGGTATCGCCTTTTTTACGTGCAAGGGCTACATATTCACCGGCCTTGCCCTGCAGGGCTACGGTAGTGTCCCAGGTGGTAGGCACCTGTGCTATGAACCGGGTGTATTCCGGTTCTTTCAGGTAGTTGGATGGATTGTCGCACAGCATTTGCAGCGGCGCATCATACACTACGTACATGGCTGCCTGGTGGCAGCGGGTGCCCTGGCTCATGGGTTCAGAGAACACATGGCGGAAGTTGGATTTATTGGCGTTTAGCATAGCGCCGGGCGTGTAGTCCATAGGGCCGGCTACCATGCGGGTAAAGGGCAGGGTAACATCGTGACCGGGCGTGATGTCGTTACCGCCTTTGCTGTTTTCCAGTCCTTTTACGCCTTCAAAGTTGATCACGTTAGGGTAGGTGCGGTTAAGGCCAACGGGCTTATAGGCGCCATGGTAATCCACCAGCATATGGCGTTTGGCGCATTCCTGCGCGGTGCGTTCGTAAAAGTTCACCATCCACTGGTCGCCGCGCTGCATAAAATCTACCTTAATGCCTTTAATGCCCCAGGAGGCGTACAGGTCCAGCGCTTCGGTCATGTGTTCATCCAGGGCGTTCCATAATACCCACAGGATAATGCCTACGTTTTTGCTTTTGGCATAGCTTACCAGCTCGGGCATGTCCAGCTGCGGGGTGGAGTGCAGGATGTCCAGCGTGCTGCGGGTCCAGCCTTCGTCCAGGATAATATATTCCAGGCCGTACTTAGCGGCAAAATCAATATAATATTTATAGGTGGCGGTGTTAATGCCGGCGCGGAAGTCAACCCCATAAATATTGTTGGCGTTCCACCAGTCCCACGATACTTTTCCGGGCTTTATCCAGCTGGTGTTTTCAAGCGTGTTGGGGGCGGCCAGCTTATATACCAGCTCATTTTCCAGCAGTCCTTTATCATCCGGGCTTATAATAAGCGTGCGCCAGGGAAAGGTGCGGGTGCCGCTGGTTTTGGCGATATAATCAGCGTTCTGCAGGATCTTTGTGTTCCGGTCGCCGGACAGCTCCTCCTTTAATATTACGGGTGGAAACTGCACTTTCAGGGCATTGCCGTTGGTGCCAAACAGGAACTGGTTGGGATAATCGTGCAGGTTAGCTTCGGTGATCACCATTTTAGTGCCCCTGGGAGAGCTCAGGTAAATGGGCAGGCCGGCGTACAGCTTATCGGATATTTTGGCAATGCTGGTGTCTTCAAACTTATATTCGTAGTGGCTCTGGAAGGTAGGCGATACATGGCCGTCTACCGGCCACCAGCTGCGTTCGTCTTCCGGCAGCTGGTATTGTATGGGCTCACTTTTTACGGTAATCTCCTTGCCCAGGGCAGTTTCAAAGCGGTAGGCCACGCCGTCGTTATAGGCGCGGAAGCATACGGCATAATTGCCTTTGAACGACAGGCGCAGCTCGTTGTACTGCTCCGGTATATGCGCCTGTTTTACGGGCACCACGGCATCTATTGTACCATTTACCGTATTGCGCTGCTGTTTTTTAAGCACGGGTGTTTGTCCCAGTACCATGCCGTTAGCCAGCTCCATACGGATGGCGCTGGGCAGCAGCAGGGTTTCATTGTTATAGCTGACAGACCATTGCAGGGTATTGGTAACCTGTACTTTTACGGAGATCTTCTTATCCGGTGAGGTAAGGTCATAATCGGTAGCGTGGCTGATAATGGGCGCCAGCAACAGGCAGATGCCGGGAAGGAGTTTATTCATGCATGCAAGGTTTAATGATCCTGCAAAATAGGAAGGGATCATTAAAAATGGTAGCATTGTTTTCTCCTTATTTCAGGTGCAGGGTGCTCTCATCGTCCATATAATAATCGAGCAGTCCCAGATCTTTAAAATTTTTGAGGTATTTTTCAGGCGGCTGGTTTCTGAAAAGCGCGCCGCTCAATACCTGGCTGGCCAGGTCGGGGTTGTCGAACACCACTTTAATATTATACCATCTTTCCATAACCGCTGCTATTTCCTTCATTGTTTTACACTGTGCATCGTAACGGCCCCGCCGCCATCCTAATGTGTGTGTAAGTGAAAATGTGTCAATGGCCATAAGGCTGGTGTATTTTTCAACGGTAGCAGCTTCTCCGGCCTTTAGCTGCTTTTTCCTGTCTGTTGTGCTAACAATCACAGAACCTTCTACCAGCGCTACCTGTATATTGTTGCCATCATAATTGTTTATATTCACGGAGGTGCCCAGTGCCAGCACATCTACCGGGCCGCTATGAATGGTCAGCAGCCGCCGGGCGTCCGGTGCAATATCAAAAAATGCTTCGCCTTCAAAGAACAGCTCACGTTTCAGGCAGCCATAGTCAGCCGGTATACGAATCCATGAATCGGCATTTAATTCTACAATAGTACTGTCGGGCAGTATTAATTTATAAATGTAACCTTTCGGTACAAAAAGCATATGGTAGCCGCCCAGGTTACTGTTATTATGGGTTATAAAATGCACCATTGAACTATCTGCCGTTAGCTCTCCGCCACTAACGTAATAGGTAGACGCTATTTTCCCAATGTTAATAATGCGGTTATCCGCGCCTTTCCAGGTAATGCCTGCAGCTTCCTTTGCTGCAGGAGCAGCTGCTATTGCTGTTTCCTTTTGCTGCAATCGATATATACCGTAACCTATAATAACCAGTAGCAGCAGTATTGCAAGAGCGGTGCGGGTATTGCGGCCGAATATCCTGGAAAGCAGCCGTAGCACCTGTGTTTTATATTTCAGGAGCGGTTTATAGGCAGGAGGGTCAAACAGTTTGTTTAGTACTTTTAAAAAGTAAAAGAAGAGGTTCATAAGTATTTATTAATAAAATTTGATTTCATAGTTGTACATGAATATTAATCCGGAGAAGAACAATAAGCTTGCTACGGCATAGGGATATACCTGCATCACTTTAGTTCATTGAAAAGTGCAAGGACAGGGGGTGCTTCACCTACACTACCACTAATAATACACGAATTAGTTTAATCGTGTACTATTCATTATGAGCGTTTTATGGTTAATAGGTAGTTAATGTTCGGCGCCGGCAGCATAAGTGCAGCAGCATTAATTTGCTTCCCGGATTAGCTCAGCGGAATAACCCGGACTGCTTTAATGAATGGTAATAATAACCCGGTACAGAAAGCCCGGTGCAGCAATTACTAAAGAAGGTTGGAAATTTTTGCCTGGAATGATTACCGGTAACAACTTCTTATTGTGGCATTGGCCATTAGCAGGAGGAAGATTGCCCGGGAGGCAGCTACTGTTTAAATTAGCTCCCCGCGTGCGTACAAGCAATATGCGACAATATTAATAGGCAGTACTTATTGCCGGCGGGAATAGGTATGGCAGGTATCACGCGTTGTTGCCGCCTTTAGAAGAGGATATAGTGTATTGTTAACACAAAGATGGCAGGCATATAGCTACTGCAATGCCTTATGGGCGTTATTGAAGCGCTTTACAAAAAGATTTTGCTTTAAACTGCAGAACCTTTAAATGAATGCAATGTGCCGGGAGCTTCCGTGGCTTGCCTGCTTTTACGGTTTTTTCTTTCAAGCAAAGTAGCAACCAGCGCCAGCAGGGTGAACACGCTGTTAAATACAATATGCTGGCTCCAGCTCATTTCCTGCAGCACACCGCCACAGCTGCAAGGCAGCTCTTTACTGAAACTAACGAGCGCAATTACGTAACCGGTAAACATCAGCATCAGTATAAACGATGCATATAATCCCCGCAGCCGCCATGCCGGGATGAATAATAAAACAGCAACTATAAATTCAGTCAACGGCAGCGCCCAGGCAACAAATGGCGCAATGGGTGCGAGAATAGGGGAGGCAGCTATTTGTTCCTTGAAAACAGTATACTCCATGAGCTTACTGATACCGGTGTATAAGAAAAGCACTACCAATAGGTGTGCAACAATGGAAGGAATGGTTCTTTTGAGCATATCCGAATGTAGGATTTTGCGATGCATAGGGCGGTGTTCATTCCGGTCATTTGGGGTAGACATTTAGGTCAGGGGTGAGGAACAGTGAGGATAATATAACGCATGTTGCTGCAACGGCATTGCAGGTATAAATTATGGCGGTTATGCCCCTGTTATTAATATTTACTTCTTAAATTACAGTACCGGTAAAAGAATAACTCCGCTTATATGCGGGAACCATTAAAGGACCCTTTATAACAACCCTGATGAGTAAAATCCTCCTCATCGTGCTTTTTGCTATGTGTTCCCTCCACGCATGGCCCCAGGCAATTCCATACAGCCAGGTAAAAGGACGTATAAAAGACCAGGAAACCCAACAACCGCTGGCCGGTGCTACGGTAGCGCTGGTGCATGCAAAAGACTCTTCTCATGCAGCTACTGCCTTTACAGACAAGAATGGCGCTTTTATACTGGGGGCGGTACCTTCGGGCAGGTACCAGCTATACATCACATACCTTGGTTACCAGCAGCAGCTGAAAGCCATTACTGTTACGGATACACTGCTGGACCTTGGCAGCATTGGCTTACAAAAAAGCGGTGTTACCCTGGGCATGGTTGAAATAGTAGAAGTGCGCGCACCCATGGTGGTAAAGAAAGATACCCTGGAATTTAATGCCGGTTATTATAAGCCCCGTGAAAATGCAGTAATGGAAGAGCTGCTGAAAAAGCTGCCCGGGGTAGAGATTGCGGCGGATGGCACCATTAAAGTGAATGGAGAAACCGTAAAGAATATATTGGTAGATGGAAAGCCTTTTTTTGGAGATGATCCTAAGCTGGCCACCAGGAACCTGCCGGCGGATATGATTGATAAGGTGCAGCTGATTGACAGAAAAAGTGATCAGGCACAGTTTATGGGTATGGAGGATGCCCAGCGTGACAAGGAGATCAATGTAATCCTGAAGGAGAAGAACGACCAATTTTTAGGCAGTATGGCAGCAGGGGCAGGAACAGAGGGCCGTTTTGCAGGGAATCTGAGTATTAACCGATTTGGAGAGGGAGAACAGGTTTCTTTTTTGGGAGGAGCTAATAATGTGAATAATACGGGCTTTTTACAAGGAACAGGGCAGGGAATAGGGGTAAATGGGATAACCAGGAGTTGGAATGGAGGAGTTAATTACAATAAAGATTTAAGTGATGAGTTGAAGGTAAGTGCCAGTTATATGACAAATAGTAACCGAACAGAAAATGAACAAACCAGTACACGGCAAAACTTGCTGCCGGATACTACTTATTATTATAATCAGCAGTCGGTCAGAGTAACCAGCCAAACAAACCATATAATAGATATGCGTACTGAATACCGGCCGGATACTCTTCATTATTTGATGGTTACAGGAAGCTTAAATTTTATGTCTACGGATAATCTGCAGCAGGACATTTACGAGTCATCGGATGGAGAACATCGTCTTGTAAACAGTGGACAGCTTTTTAATAATAATACAGCCAAAGCACCCAATGCCGGCGCATCCATTTTCTTTGGTAAACAGTTCAAAAAGAAAGGCCGAAAGCTGGGGGCTAATTTTTATTTTATGAATAATGTTAACCGACAAGAAGGATATAACAGGTCCAATAATCTGTTTATTGAACCTGTTGGAGAACCTGGCCGTGATACTGTTAATCAGCTGAATGAACAGGATAGCCGGCATCGGCTGGTACAGTTATCTGTTACCTATTCTGAGCCGCTTTTTAAGAACTACTTTTTAGACTTTTTTTATGCGCAAATACGGAACTATACAACAACCGGCAAACTTACCAGGGACTTTAATGAGGCAAAGCGGGCATATGATCAACTTAACGATAGCTTGA
>NZ_DASTRI010000161.1:0-19270 GCF_035761305.1 Chitinophaga sp.
ATAGGGGAGTTTGAAACCAGCGATACCGCATCCACCATACGCGTGTACCGCAACACAGGCACCAACAGTAAGCCACGGTTCACTGATCAGTTCACGTATGCCAAAGACACAAAAGGCACCAATATAGCCGTACCACAGTGGTGCTGCATTGGTATTACGCCACAGTTTATTGACCTGGATAACGATGGGTTTAAAGATATGATCACCGGCCAATACCACCCTGGAGAGGTTACCTGGTTCCGCGGCAGTAAACAAGGCTTTTTGCCCGGTGTACAGCTGGAGCAGGCCGGGAAACCTAAAACCCTCAATGGCGATTTTAATTACTGGAATTACTCCTCCGCCAGCTTTGGCGATATGGATGGCGATGGCCTGCCGGACCTGGTAACAGGCGGCAGCAGCCTGCGTGTAAGCAAAAACATTGGCACCCGCCAGCATCCCAAATTCGGCTACCGGTACTGGTTGCTGGATATTTACGGTGATCCGCTGGATGTTGCGCAGTACACCAAAACAGACAGCGCAACCATCATGAAATACGGTAAAAGAGAGCCTGGCGGCGATGGCAAGCTAAGCCCTTTTATAACAGACTGGGATCATGATGGTGTACTGGATCTGCTGGTAACCAGCAGCTACCGGTATACGAATTTGCCGGCCGTTACTTTTTTTCGCGGCGTAAAGGTGCAGGGCAATCTACGCTTTGAGCGCGGTGTGCCGCTGTTTAAAGCAAAAGACGGGTCTAAAGCATTTCCTGGCAGCGGCCCCCGCGTAACAGTGGGCGACTGGAATAATGACAGCATAGATGATCTCATTATAGGCGCCAGCGTGCCCACGCTCAACAACGGCATTTTTAACGACCATCTTGCCTGGACGTATGAAGATATTACCGGTATAGAAGCCGCCGGTAAAGACCCCGGCCGTGCGCCCGAGAAGGACCGCAAACGTATACTGGAGCAGATAGCAAAAGACACTATGCTGCGGAACCACTACCTGGGTAAAGAAGGCAAACCGGAGTACCTGACCTTACGCCACCGCGGTTATGTATATGTGTTCCCGGGGCAAAAAAATCCTGAAAAAGCCAAACCGGCAGATACCGCCGAAGTAGTGCATGAGCAGCGCAAAATGCTGCATATTGTGAAAGATGATAACCCGGTAGTACAATATACGGTAAGCGCCCCCGCGGAAGTAAGGTTTTCCGAGCTGTTTGAGGTAACCGTTCATTTTAATATTGCAGAAGGGTGGCATATTTATGCACCCACCTCTATCGATAACGGGCAGGGTATGATAGTTACCAGTGTTGCTTTTGAGCTGCCCCGTTTATGGAACACCATGGGGCCAATGGAATGGCCGGCATCTTCCGCTATGGGACTAACGGAAGTGTATAGGGGAAATGATGTGGTGATTAAGCAAAGAGTGCTGGCGCCTATTTTTATGAAGAAAGGCGTGTACACCATAAAATGTAAGGTAGCTTTTCAAACCTGCAATGAGGACAGGTGCCTGCCGCCGCAGGAAGATACCGTTGAGCTGAACATTGCAGCAAGACTGAACTAAGAGGCCATTTCATTAAACGCCAGCTATTCCAATTGTTTGCATAGCGCCGGAAGATGGCGGCAACGGCTTCGGGCATCGCAGAAGCAAGGCAGGCTCCATCAGGGATCCGGACAAAAAAGGGCTGCTCCCAACCGGGAGCAGCCTCTTTGCATGGTTTCTCAAAAAAGATCAATGGGTGATGAGTATCTGGCTCACTTGTGATTTTTCGCGTGTTTGTACCCGCAGGAAGTAAATGCCGTTGGGAAGTTTGCTCACATTTAGCTCCTGGTAGTTGCGGCCTTTCAGCAGCGTCATACGGCCCTGGTAGCGGATGCGCCCGAAAAGGTCTATCAGTTGCAGCTGTGCAGGGCCGCTGTCTTTATCCATATCCAGCCACACCTGCAGCTTGTTGCCCAATACGCACCAGATAAAGCGCCATATAACATCCCGTATCTGTATGTTCACAGATTTTACGGCGCTGTATGTATAGCTGCCATCCAGCGTTACCAGCTTTAAGCGGTAATAGTTCCGGCCCAGCCAGGGGCTGTTATCATAGGTTTGATAATAGTTGGGCAGCGTGGTGGTGCCGTGCGCAGGCAGTGTGTCAATCGCATTCCATCCGCGCTGGTCTTTGGAGCGCTCAACAACAAAGCGGGCGGTATTGGTTTCCGCGGCAGTATGCCAGTTCAGTCGTACACGGCCGGTGTCTACTACGGCGGTAAAAGCCGGTATGTTGTTCTGGTGTGCCAGCGCATGCAGGTTATACCGCGTTATAACGGGGTAGTGATCAGTAGTAGTGCTGCTATAGCTGCTGATGATCTGGGCCGCCTGGGTAAATATCCGGGCAGAGCCGGGCAGGTAAGCCTGCGCCATTTCATTAGAGGCAATTACGTTGTCGATCACCGTGTTAAAGGAAACAGTGGATTGCTGCCCCGCGAGGCTTAGCGGCAGCGTAACCGGGTCATAGTTAGTAGTATCTGATACAAAGTTGATGTACGATGTAGTGGTATCTGGCGCCAGCTCTGCAGTAATGGTTTTATTCAACGCATCGTTAAAATCGCCCAGCATTAATACATTGCTGTACGGGTATTGCGTGTCCAGCGTGTCTTTCAGCTCAATGTTGCCATGCAGGCGGCGGTAGTAGGCTTCAATTTTTTCTGATGCGCTGCCGGTATTGGCTTTGGCGTGCAGCAGCACAAAATTAATATGGGCGCTGTCGCCGTTCAGGTTAGCCACCGCTTCCATGAGGTACGGGAAGCGGCCGGACGACCAGTTGAAATAAGCGCTGTCGCTGCCACCCTGGCGTAATACACCATAGGTGCGCAGGCTGCGGATCACGGATGTTTTATATACAAAGGCCAGCTTTTGAGCGCTTACATAATCGGGGTCGTTCACATTGTCGGCATAGGAGCCAAAGTCGGAAAGCACGTAGCTGTAACCAGGCAGCTGGCTTACCACCTGTTTAAAGCGGGCAGTGTCCACCACTTCTGCCAGCGCAAACACGTCGGCGTTCAGCTTTTGCAGGATGGTGGTTACATTGGCCTGCTGCAGGCTGTCGTTGGCCGGGTTTTGCGCCGGGCTGCCAAACCATTCAATATTCCAGTTCACCACTTTCAGGGAACGGAGGGAGGTACCGGTAAGCTGTATGCGGCTGGTGCTAAAGCCGGGCGTGCTAAAGGTAAGCGTGCCGCTGTAGTCCTCATCAGCAGCATTGGGATTGAATTTTACCCAAACTGTTTGCGGGCCGGCGTTAATGCTGGCCGCATCGTAGGTAAGATTGGGACCATAAGCGCCGGCGCTGTCCCTGCTCAGGCTGAAAGCTGCGGGTGCAAACACCACCAGGGTATCATTTATATTATTGGCCCAGAATGTAATTTTTTGCGGGGCAGATGACTGGCCGGCCTGCACATAGTCAAAGTCCAGCGCATCGGGGCTGGTGGTAAGGCTGGGTGAGGGCGCCACTGTGCTGTTGTACAGGCTAACATCATCCAGGGTCCAGCGGGCAGCGTTCAGGCTGGGGGATGAGGTGTACACAAAAGCAATGTGCACACTGTCCTGCTTAAAGCCTGCCAGGTTTATGCTGTCAGAGGTCTGCCAGGCATCGGAGCCTTGTGCGGGAAACTGTCCGTTCAGTAAGGTCCAGGTGGCGGTATGCGGATCACTGTGCCCGTCGTAGTTGGTGCTTACCATCAGCTGCAGGGCAGGGCCTGAAAAAGCAGTACGGCTGGCAAAACGCAGCAGCGGATAGGTAAAGCTGCCCAGGTCAAAAGCAGGGGATATAAGCCAGTCCTCATTTTCTACCGGGCCGCCGCTAAACCCGTTAATCTGTACGCCGTTGCTGTTGTTTTGACCAAAAGTGGTGCAGCCCCAGGTTTGCGCGCCGGTTACGCTGTATTGCGTAAAGCCGCCGGAAAGCAGGCTGCTGCCGCTGGGCGTGCAGTCGTTAAAGTCAAAGCTCAGTACCTGCTGGCCGGTGGTAAAGCGCCAGGTGCTGCTGTCGGCAATACCGGCAAAGGCATTGCCGGAAAGGTCCGTAACCGCGGCGCTGTCCAGCGTAATGTAGTAGGAGCTGAGCGGTTGCAGTATGGTAAGCTGCAGTGTAAGGGTGTTATTGGAAATAAGCACCAGCGAGCTGTTAACGTCAAATTGCTGCGCGGTGCCGGCGCTTACATTATGCAAAACCAGGTAGCCGGCTGCGGGTTTTATATTTTCCGTAAAGGTGATCTGCGGATGCACGTTTGGAGCAGCAGCGGTATCGCCATTCAGCGGGCGCAGGGCGCTAATGGCAGGTGCAGTGCTGTCGCCACCGGTGCCGCCTGCCTGTATATTATCCACCGCAAAGCTGGGACGGGAGCCGGCTCCGCTGATTTGCCGGTTTACCCACCGCAGCTGCACCAGTGACTGGTTATCGCAGGCCGGCGGCAGCACAATGGCTATATTCACCGGGTTTTGCGGGGTAGTTACGCCGGAGGTGGTTTGGGTAGTAGTATCGTTTTGGTACAGTGTGCCAGGTACGTTGGTAAAGCCGCCGCTGTTGCCGATGCGGTACTGCAGCGTTACTTCGTTTATGCGGGTATTGCTGCCGCCGTTATAAGGGTTGCGCAGCGTCATTATATCGTACTGAAAGGCAATGTTCTGCTGGCCGCTGGTGTTAAGGGCCAGCACCAGGCTGTTATCAACAGATCCGCTGTTCAGGAATCCCAGCTTGCCGTTGTAGTTGTAAACGCCATTGGTGGTAGAGGAGGCGGTGCCGGTCATCAGCGCTTTATCGCCGGCCGGCTCACCGGTATTAAAGCTGCCCGACGGGGAGCCGCTCAGCGCCCATCCCTGCCAGCCCGCAGGGTAAGTGGTGGCGCCGGGCGCCAGGGCGTCAAAATTTTGCTGGTAAGGCAGCGCCTGGGGAGCCGGCTGGGTTTGCGCCCGGGTCGCGGAGCCTGCAGAAAAGGTAATAAAAAGGAATGCGAGTAAAGTTTTGTGCATACGCAATGCAGGTTTTCAGGTGAAGTATTAGGGTATCTTGTACTATTATTTCGGGCTTGTCAGGGATTAAACAGGTGCATGCAAAATACAATACTTTGTGCACTTTACAGGGCCGGGTGTATGATATATTTGTTAAGTCCCGCACTCCGTCAACTTGTCAGCCTGACAGCCGCTGGCATGGCCTTTGGGAAAAATTCAAAAAAATCTGAATTCCCATGCAGAAAGGTGCTATACGTGTACAAACAGAAAACATTTTCCCCATTATCAAAAAATTCCTGTACTCCGATCATGAGATCTTTATCCGCGAGCTGGTGAGCAATGCTGTGGATGCCACGCAAAAGCTCAAAACCCTGGCCAGCGTGGGAGAGTTTAAAGGAGAGCTGGGAACCCTTGAAATTACTGTTAAGCTGAACAAAGAGAACAAAACCCTTACTATTTCCGATCGCGGCATTGGTATGACCGCTGAGGAGGTGGATAAGTATATTAACCAGGTAGCATTTTCCGGTGCGGAAGAGTTCCTGAAAAAATATAAAGGGCAGAATGAGGGCACCAATATCATCGGCCATTTTGGCCTGGGCTTTTATTCCTCCTTTATGGTGAGCGACCAGGTAGAAATTATTACCCGCTCCTGGAAGCCCGATGCCGCCGCTGTCCGCTGGGAGTGCGACGGTAGCCCGGAATACCAGCTTGACACTGTTGAGAAGGAAGACCGCGGTACTGATATTGTGCTGCACATTAACGAAGAAAGCGCCGAATTCCTGGAAGAAGGCCGCATCCGCAGCATCCTCGAAAAATTCTGTAAGTTCCTGCCCATTCCTATTAAGTTTGAAGACAAACAGATCAACAATCCCACCCCTGCATGGACACGCAAGCCTTCTGAGCTGACCACGCAGGACTACCAGGATTTTTATAAAGAGTTATATCCTTTTTCAGAAGCGCCCCTGTTTTGGATTCACCTGAACGTGGACTATCCGTTCAACCTCACCGGCATCCTGTACTTCCCTAAAATATCCAAGAGCTACGAGATACAGAAAGATAAGATCAACCTGTACTCCAACCAGGTATATGTTACAGATGAGGTGAAAGACATTGTGCCGGAATTCCTGATGCTGCTGCATGGCGTTATTGACAGCCCGGACATTCCGCTGAACGTAAGCCGCAGCTACCTCCAGGGCGATCCGAACGTGAAAAAGATCAATGCCCACATCACCAAAAAAGTAGCCGATAAGCTGGATGAAATGTTCCGCACGGACCGCAAAGGTTTTGAAGAAAAATGGGAATCCATTGGCCTGTTTGTGAAATACGGGATGATGACCGACGATAAGTTCCTGGAAAAAGCCAACAAGTTCCACATTATGGAAGATGTGGATGGCGGCAGGTTTTATACGCTGGATGAATACCGCCAGGAAGCACAGGCCCTGCAAAACAATAAAGACAACAAGCTGGTGATCCTGTACGCCACCAATCCTGTGCAGCAGGATAGCTATATACAGGCGGCCAAAGCCAAAGGTTACAAGGTGGTGAAGCTGGAAACTATTGTGGACGCGGCTTTCATTAACAACATGGAAATGAAGTGGGAGAACGTGCAGTTTACCCGGGTAGATGCGGATATTGCCGATAACCTGGTAGACAAGGATGAAAAGAACGAGCATGTACTTACCCAGGAGCAGGAAACCCGCCTGAAAGAAATATTTACCCTGCAGGTGCCGCAGCAGAATATTAAGGTAGAGCTGAAAGGCCTTAGCGCAGAAGCGCAGCCGGTGATTGTCACCCGCCCTGAGTTTATGCGCCGCATGAAAGACATGGCGGCTGTTGGCGGTGGCGGTATGAACTGGTATGCCAATATGCCGGACGAGATCAGCATGACGGTAAACGCCAACCATCCCATTTACCAGCAGGTGCTGGATGAAAAAGATGAAGACAAGCAGCAAAAGCTGGTACGCAACCTGGCCGATCTGGCGCTGCTTTCCCAGAATCTGCTTACCGGCGCTGACCTCACTGCCTTTGTAAACCGCAGTGTAGAGCTGCTGGGAGGCGAAAAGAAAAGCAAAATTATTTTACAATAAATTCCAGGTTCAGTCGTTTTCAGGGGCATAGGTTTAAAACGCAGATAACATATTTTATCACGGTAGAAACCAGACACAGCAGGATGAAAGGTCCGGCAGTGCTGGTTTTTTTACTAACACCACAACCTAATTGGGGAAATTTTATGAGAGCTTTATTGAAAAACCTAAGCCATGTCCTGGTTATTGCCGCGCTTGCTGCAACATCCTGCTCAAAAGAAGAAGACGCGAGCATTGAACCATTCAACAAAGGCAGCGAAACCGCTGTAACATCATCGTCAACCTGGGAGTTTTACTGGGCGCAAACGCCGGTAAACAGCCTGATTAGTAAAACACTGCCTGCCAATGTGGGTAACGTTTCCAAAAACTACGTGTTGTATGTTCCATCTACATACAACGACAATTACAACAAATGGCCGCTGGTAATTTTCCTGCACGGCATCGGGGAAATGGGGACAGACCTGAACAAAGTAAAAAACGTGGGTTTATGCAGAGTGGTAAAAGGTAAGCAATTTGTAATGGTTGCGCCGCAGTGCCTGAGCGGATGGTGGAACACCAGTGCACTAAATGAATTTCTGAAGCAGATCATCCCTAAATTCCATGTAGATCCTAAAAGGATTTATTTAACAGGGTTGAGCATGGGCGGTTACGGTACCTGGGACTGGGCCGAAAACTACGCATCTCAGTTTGCTGCAATAGTGCCTATTAGCGGTGGCGGTGATGTGAATAAGGCCTGCAACCTGAAAACAATGCCTATATGGGCATTCCACAATGCCGATGATCCTACCGTAAGCGTTAACAACTCACGCGATATGGTAAAAGCTGTAAAAGCCTGCGGCAGCACCAAAATCAGGTACACAGAGAATGCAACAGGCGGGCATGATGCCTGGACTAAAGCCTATGCGGATCCGAACCTGTATACCTGGCTGCTGGCCCAGCACAAATAACAATTAAACGGCGGCAGGCTATTGGCCACCGGCAAGCAATTACTGAGAGAGTCACAACTGTTACTGCGTTTTAAACTTCCGGATGCTTGCGGTTAATTGCCTGCCGCCTTTCTTATATCAATTACTTTCAGCTGTAGCATTGTTTTCCCGTTCCATTCATTTTCATCAATGGTAAATACCATATCAAACGGCTGCCGGTTGCTGAGCAGTTCAAACTTTTCGGCCATAAAAAAACCAATGCCGGAAAACGTGGCGCCGTAACCATCCTGTTTAATGGAAAACTTAATGTGCTCTTCTTTCACAATCCTGGAAAACCCCGAGTCAACTACATTCCTGACCAGGAATACCGGCCGCAGGTTATCCGGCCCAAGAGGCTCAAACTGGTGCAGTATCTTGTAAAAACGGTTGTCAATATGGTGGAGCTGAATTTCAGTGTCTACTACAATCTCGGGGATCAGTAATTCAGGATCAATGGTAGTAGACACTACTTCCTCAAACTTTTGGCGGAAGGCTTCTACATTCTCCGGCTTCAGGGTAAGGCCTGCCGCATAAAAATGCCCACCATAATTCTCCAGCAGGTCTTTACACTGGTGAATGGCTTCGTACACGTTAAAGCCTATTACAGAACGGGCGGAGCCGGCCACCTGGCCGTTACTTTGGGTAAGAATAATGGTTGGCCGGTAAAAGTATTTATCTATGAGCCGCGATGCCACAATGCCTACCACGCCTTTATGCCAGTCGGCCTTAAACAGCACGGTGCTTTTGCGCGTAATAAGGGTAGCATCGTTCTGGATAAGGGCTACGGCTTCCTTGGTAATATTGTTGTCAACTTCTTTACGGTCTGAATTGTCTGCATGCAGGAGGGAAGCAATTTCCATGGCCTTGCCAAAATCATTCTCCACAAACAGGTTTACGGCTTTGCGTGCATCATCCATACGGCCGGCTGCATTTACGCGGGGCGCTATTACAAATACCAGGTTGGAAATGGTGAGTGTTTCTTTCAGCTCACTTAAGGTAATAAGCGCTTTAATGCCCGGCAGCGGATCGTTATTCACCTTTACCAGGCCATGAAAGGCCAGTATGCGGTTTTCGCCGGTCATGGGTACAATATCTGCGGCAATGCTGGTAGCCACCAGGTCCAGGTAGCGCCATACTTTTTGTTCCGGCACGCCCAGTTTTTGCGCAAGGGCAGTAATCAGCTTAAAGCCAATGCCACAGCCGCTCAGCTCTTTGTAGGGATAAGTGCAGTCGTACTGTTTGGGATTAAGGATGGCTACCGCAGGGGGCAGTTCGGCGTCGGGCAGGTGGTGGTCGCAGATAATAAAATCAATGCCAGCAGCTTTGGCGGCTGTGATGTGCGCGATGGATTTAATGCCGCAGTCCAGCGCTATGACCAGTGTAAAATCGTTTTCAATGGCATAGCTGACACCAGCGGTGGATATGCCATATCCTTCACGGTAGCGGTGGGGAATATAAAACTCAATATTAGGATAGAGCCTTTGCAGAAAATCATATACGGTAGCAACTGCAGTGGTGCCATCTACGTCATAATCGCCATACACCAGTATTTTTTCCTTGCTGTAAAAGGCCTGTTCAATACGGGTAACAGCTTTATCCATGTCCTTCATGCTCCATGGATCGTGCAAATCGGCCATGGTAGGGCGAAAGAACTGCCGTGCAGCTTCATAGGTATGAATGCCGCGCTGTACCAGCAGCCTGCATAACAGGGGATGTATACGCAGCGCCTGTTGCAGTAACGCCTCTTCTTTTGGTTGATATGATCGAACGGTCCAGCGTTTTTGCATGCGTTAAGTTAAATGGATTCAGGCAGGTTTACGCAAACCTGGGATCGTAAATCTAGTTCATTAATAGTTTAAAACGTTCTGTCGGTAGTAAAACGTACCAATTGCTCCAGTCCTCTCCGGATCTCGTTTTCCGGGAAGCCGTTCAGGATAGCCAATGCTTCATCCCGGTACTGGAACATTTTTTCCTGTGCATAGGTAATACCGCCGGAAGCTTTTACCATCTCTATCACAGCGGCCACTTTTTCTTTATCTGTATTATAGTTTTTTACTATGTTTATAATGCGCCGGCGTACGTCTGGTGTGGCGTGCTGCAGGGTGTAGATGAGGGGCAGGGTTAACTTTTTTTCCCTTATATCTATACCGGTAGGCTTGCCTATTTTATCGGCCCCGTAATCAAACAGGTCGTCTTTGATCTGGAATGCAACGCCTACTTTTTCGCCAAAAAGCCGCATCTGCGCGGTGGTTTCATCGTTGCCACTGGTGCTCCACGCACCGGCTGCGCAGGCAGCGCCCAGGAGCGACGCTGTTTTCCGGCGGATGATCTCGAAGTAAATATCCTCGCGTATATTGAGCTTACGGGTTTTTTCCATCTGCAGCAGTTCTCCTTCGCTCATTTCCTTTACCGCAGTGGTTAATATCTGTAAAGTTCTGAAATCATGATTGTCAAGCGACAGCAGTAATCCTTTGGACAGCAGGTAGTCGCCTACCAGTACGGCAATCTTGTTTTTCCACAGGGCATTAATCGAAAAAAAGCCCCTGCGCTCATTGGAGTCGTCCACCACATCGTCATGCACCAGGGTAGCGGTATGCAGCAGCTCTACCAGGGCAGCGGCGCGGTAAGTGCTTTCCTGTATATCAGGGCTGAAAAGGCGTGCAGAGAGTATAACGAACATGGGCCTGATCTGCTTCCCTTTCCGCTTTACTATATAGTGCATAATCCTGTCCAGCAGCGGCACATGACTTTTTACCGCGTCTGAAAATTTACTCTCAAAATCCTGTAATTCCTTGCCGATCAGGTGTTTAATATCATCCATGTATCAAAAAAAAGATTGCTAAGCCAGACCTAAAAATATCAAAGTTTTAACAATTTGGCCCCTTATTTGTAGATATGCGAATAACATTGCTTTAACATCGCCTTAATAATACAATAACAAATAAGCAATTTAAGGTATAACAATTGTTTTACCTAAGCTTTAATATTGAGCGAGTTATCAATGAAAATAATATTGTAAGAAAAATTTGTATATTCATTTTTGATTTTTACCTTTGCCTGGTAAAAAACGAGTTATTAGTAAAATCTTTAACAGTTTTTAAATAGAAAACAATTATGGCAAGCAAAAAGTACTTATTACTGGCAGGCGCTATGAGTTTACTAGCGGCGTCTACTGGTTTTGCGCAAGTTCAGCCAAACTACGATGCACTGGATTCCTCCAAGGTTCCTGCATCCAGAGCTGCACAGCAAAACAACTTCGTTAACCATCAGTATGACTACCCTGCTAAACCCCGTAGCATGTGGGAATTAGGTTTTCATGGTGGTTACCACTTCATCAGAGGTGATATGGATGCCCGTCCTGGTTTCGGTGGCGGTCTTTCACTGAGAAAAGCTTTAGGTCATACCTTCTCTGTAAGGGCTGAGTATACCGGTTCTTTCGATAAAGGTCTGGACTTTCAAAAGCGTCCTATAGCTGGTGGCGTTAATGGTCCCTGGGCCGCAACTAATGCTGCAAATGGCTATATAGTTCCCAACTACAAAACTGCTACTCACCAGGTATCCCTGGACATGATAGCCTCCCTGAGCAACATCCTGTTCTACAAATCTCAGCCTAAAGTTAACTGGTATGTATTTGGCGGTTACAGCCTGCTGCTGGTTGACGTAGACGTAGATGCGCTGGATGCTTCAGGCAATCCTTACAGCTATGCTGGTATTGACTTCAACGGTAAGCGTAAAGATATTAAGGACGCGCTGAAGAACCTGTATGACGGTGATTATGAGCAAAATGCTCCTTCCCAGGGCAACCGCGCTCAGATCGGCCGTAAAGACAACAACCAGATGTGGCGTCACGCTATTGACTTCGGTACTGGTATCGCTTTCAAAGTATCTAAGCGTTTCAACATCGGTGTAGAAGAAAAACTGACTATGCCGTTTGATGACTACTTAGACGGTTATAACTCAGGTGCTTATGACGCCAGCAAGGACTTCTTCTCCTATACCAGCGTTCGCCTGAACTTCAACCTGGGTAACCCCAACAAACGCGTAGAACCGCTTTGGTGGATCAACCCGCTGGATTATGCCTACAACGAGCTGAGCTCTCCCCGTCACATGAAGCTGCCTACTCCGGTATTACCGGATGCTGACGGCGACGGTGTAACTGACCAGTTCGACCGCGAGCCTAACACACCTGCAGGCGCTCCTGTAGATGTACACGGTGTATCTAAAGATACTGATGGTGACGGTGTTCCTGACTTCAAGGATAAACAACTGATCACTCCGACTTACTGCCAGCCGGTTGACGCTGATGGCGTTGGTAAGTGCCCGGATCCTGAATGCTGCAAGAACATGACTAAAGTTTCCTGCTCTGGCATCGTTCTGCCCAGCGTATCTTTCAAAGGCAGCTCTACCAAGATTTCTTCTGACAACGAAGCAATCCTGTCCAGCGTAGCTAATACCCTGAGAACTGCTCCTGAATGTAACGTACTGGTTACCGGCCACGCTGGTGCCAAAGGCAAGAAAGGTGGTGTTGACCTGAGCAGCCGTCGTGTTGACGCTGTGATCGACTACCTGGCTGACAAACAAGGTATTGATCGTGGTCGCTTCATCAAACAAAACACTCCTGGTGAATCCAGCACTGTAGATTTAGCTCCTGCTAACTAATACGGTGGTGCATCACACGTAGATGATATTGTAAAGAGTCCCCCGTTGCGGTGTATACCGTAGCGGGGGACTTGTATTTTAGGCATGCCTGCAGGTATAAGGCGCTGGCCGCCAGGGGAACAACTGGCAGGCCGGCAATACCGGGAGGCTTCCTGGAGGTAAACCCAGTAGCGCATACCCGCCTGGCTAACAGCCGGTGAACGTGGTATTATTGACGAGAGGTAGTAGCTATTATAAAATATTGCTGTAATTTTGAAGGCTTTTTTTAATTAATTTTTCTGTCGTGAAAGTTGACATTCATAAGGTTAGTCTTGCCGGATTTGTAGTTGCATTAGGCATTATATATGGCGACATCGGGACCTCTCCCTTATACGTGTTCAAAGCCATTATGGGCACTAACCCTATCAGCGATCTACTGGTAATTGGCGGTATTTCCTGTATAATATGGACATTAACCCTTCAAACCACCATCAAATACGTAATATTAACCCTGCAGGCCGATAACAAGGGCGAAGGCGGCATTTTCTCGCTCTATGCCCTGGTAAGGCGGCACGCCAGGTGGGCCGTTATTTTCGGGATGATAGGCGGTGCAGCGCTGCTGGCCGACGGCATTATTACCCCTCCCATTACCGTTACCTCTGCCATTGAAGGCCTCCGTACCCTGGAGGTGTTCAAAGACCTAAGCCAGTTGACCATTGTAAAGATTGTACTCACTATTATAGCAGGGCTGTTCTTCATGCAGCAATTCGGTACCGTATCTATCGGTAAAATGTTCGGGCCTATTATGATGGTGTGGTTTGCCATGCTGGGCATATTGGGGTGCGTACACATAGCAGATGACCTGACTATACTAAAGGCATTCAGCCCGCACTACGCCATTGAGCTGTTAACAACTTACCCTAAAGGATTTTTAATACTGGGCGCTGTGTTCCTCTGTACTACGGGGGCAGAGGCCTTATACTCCGACCTGGGCCACTGCGGCCGGGGCAACATCCGTATTTCCTGGATATATGTTAAGACCTGCCTGATCCTCAACTACCTGGGCCAGGGCGCCTGGCTGCTTACGCAGCGCGGACAAATACTGCCTAAAGACCAGAACCCTTTCTTTACGATTATGCCGGAGTGGTTTGTAATATTTGGGGTGCTCATAGCTACCATGGCATCCATTATTGCCAGCCAGGCGCTTATTTCGGGCTCTTTTACACTGATCTCGGAGGCCATGCGGCTGAACCTGTGGCCCAAGCTGAAAATAAATTACCCGACAGAAATGCGCGGACAGCTGTTCATACCTGGCATTAATGTAATGCTGTTTGTTGGCTGCACCGCTATTGTGCTTATTTTCCAGGAGTCCGGCGCCATGGAGGCCGCCTATGGTTTATCTATTACCATTTGTATGCTCATGACATCCTGCCTGTTTGCCTTTTACCTGTACACGCGACGGGTTCGGGTGAGCTGGGTGTTGCTATACCTGGTTATTTACCTGACCATAGAGTTTTCCTTCCTGTTTGCTAATCTGGTGAAGTTCATGCACGGCGGTTATGTAACAGTAGTAGTGGCTGGTGGTTTATTTGCAGTAATGATCGTATGGTTTAAGTCCAGGAAGATCAAGAACCGCTATGTGGAGTTTGTTCGGCTGGAAGATTACCTGCCTATTTTACAGGAGCTGAGCAACGATACTTCCATACCTAAATATGCCACGCACCTGGTATACATGAGCAGTGCGGATAACCCAAAGGAAATTGAGCATAAGATCATTTACTCCATCCTCAATAAAAAGCCCAAACGGGCGGATATTTACTGGTTTGTGCATGTAGATGTGGTGGATGAACCTTACCTGAGCGAATATTCCGTACAAACCATTATTCCCAATGAGGTGATACGGGTAGAGTTTCGCCTGGGCTTTAAGGTGGAGCAGCGCATTAACCTCATGTTCCGTATGGTGGTGGAAGATATGGTGCGTAACAAAGAAGTGAACATTACGAGCCGCTATGAGTCGCTGAGTAAAAACAATGTGGTGGGCGATTTCCAGTTTATTGTAATGGAAAAGTTCCTTTCGCACGATAACGACCTGCCGCTGTATGAAAGACTGGTAATGCGCATGTACTTTTTCCTGAAGAAGATTAGTCTTTCCGAAGAGCGCGGCTTTGGCCTTGACAGCAGCTACGTAACCATTGAGAAATACCCACTGGTGGTAGCGCCTATCACTAACCTGCAGCTAAAACGTATTATACCTTCTTAGAAACTAAAGTAAAGGCTGGTCATCGCGACCAGCCTTTATACTTTATGATCGTACTGCTGTTTGGTAATGTTTGTTTTTAAATTGCTCCAGAAATTCAGTAGTTTTAACATAACCATATTGATCGGACATAACTACCGCTGTAACCCTTTTCTCATAGCCAGTTTAATAAACATTTGCCAGGATGAATACCGCCTTGTGCCGGTGTGTTGTTTGCTCCCGTGTGTGTGATAAGCATAGGTTTACTGAAACAAGTATATTATAATTTCAGCTGTTACGGTATTATTGATTTCACTTTATACGAAAAACCTCATTCCTCATGAAAAAAATTCTACTGTTGTTAACTTTTGCTGCCTGTCATTTTTTTGCACAGGGCCAGTCTGTCAGCTTTTACCTTCCCAATCCTAACAGTATGCCACGGAATAATGAGCTGTGGCAGGATACAGGTATTACAGTTAATGTATCGGTAAATGCACCGGCGCCGGTAACCATGGCCACCGCTGCTGCAGCCGGCCGGCAGATTAATTTAACAGCTACTGGTTCCGGTGTGTACAACGGCCGTTTATCCTTACAGGGTATAGCCGGCGATACGCTTACCCTGGTGATTGCTGCAAAGGATGCAAACAATAATACAGGCGATACCAGCATCCGGTTTATTTACCGTCCGCCGAACGATCCCAGTATGACGCTTACCATAGACAGCCTGGCCGATTCTTCTGTTGCGCGGCCCATGTACCCGCTGCATGCCCGTTGTACTACAGCCGGCGGACATTGTACTATTACCGCCTATGATGCCGATGTAATAAATTTTCCCCCTGTTTTAGCTACCGGCATAGATAGCCTGCCACAAATAGACCTCACCTGGTACAACGGCCGCAAAAAGCGGCTAAAGCTGGTAGCCACCGATAGTGTTGGCAGAACAACAGAGAAAACTGTTACGGTATTTGTAGAAAGCAGTCCTTTGCTCACAAAATACCTGCAGGTAAGCGGGTATATACTGGACTATAACTACCATAAGGCGCTGTATATCGACCGGACAACACGGCATCCTATGTTATTGGATGTGGTTACCGGTCAGCGAGACACCTTGTCTAATGCAGTGCTAAGTACAACCCTTATACAAAAAGGATTTGTAACGCAGCAGGGCGCCATATGGATGGAGAACGGCGCGGTACGTGAATGGCGGAACGGGCAGATCGTGTTCACAACCGGCGGCGCTTTTGATGTATCTGCCAACTACCTGGCCTGGATAGGCAACGGACAGCTGGGACTGCGCAACCTGGCTACCGGCGATACTACTTATGCAGATATATCGCCCGATACCATTGGTTATTTCAGCCAGCGCATGGATGTAGCGGATAACGGCACCGTGGCATTTGATGTACAAACTTACCGCGACTTCTATAATATATTTAAATACCAGAACGGGCAGTTCTACAGGCTTACTGACGGTTATGCTTTTGATGATCCGCTGACGGACGGAAAGAGCGTGATCTATAAAGAAGCCAATGGCCTGTACCTGCATAATGGACAAAGCACCATAACACTGGGATCTGTAGGAAACAACGAAGCCCCAGCCGGCGCAGGATGGGATTACCAGATGAACAGTAATTATTCCGCCTTTATACGCGAAGGGCAGGTGAACCTGCGGGACACTACTGGCGCCATACGGCAGGTAGGCCAGTTCTCGTATGATCCCGCCAACCTGAATGGCCGCCCGCGGCTGGACCTGTTGAACAAACAGGGGAATATGATGATAACCGTGGTAGACAGCGGCCGTTTTTACCTGAACAGCGCAGGGCTGCGCCACCAGGTTACCACAATACCGGATGTAACCGGGGCTTACGGCGAAAGGGTAAGTCGCTCTTTTTATGATAACGGGCAATGGTATGTGCAGATAGGTAATACTATGTTTAAGGTGAGTGTCGATAGCTTCCCCGCCGGTCATGTAAACAGTTTTGAGAAGCAGGTGAAACCCAGCAGCAGCCTTGCTTTTAAGCCGGAGGATTTTATCTCCCACTATTCCGGGCCTGGATCGCTGGTTTACATCAAGTTCCCGGTTATTCCACAACACGGCAAACTAATGTTCGGCAACCAGCCGATAAATATTTATTATACTATTCCTAAGGACAGCATCAGTAAGCTGGTGTATACGCCGGACAGCGCCTATACAGGCACTGATACACTGCGTTGGCTGGCCTATAATGGGGTAGCGCTTTCGGCAGATACCGCCAATGTATTCCTGCATGTAACAGACAGCAGCATAACTGTGCCCGTTCCGCAGCCTGCCATCAGCGGGTTGGCCAGCACTTATTGTGGCGCTGCAGGCGCCCGGCAGGTAAAGATCATTAATATGCCTGCGCCTGCTTCCGGCATCAGCACAAGCGTGCTGCTGGATAGTGTTATTCAGTTGCCGGTAACAGACAGCATCTTTACCATTGTACCGGATTCGCTTAACGCAGGCAGCCACACCATTACTGTTGTATTTGCGTATGATACTATTCAGCAGCAGCTTACCCGTTCATTTGACATTACAGCGCCGGTAACACCGGATGTAAATGTAACCGTAAATGTAAACCCCATTGTAAGCGACACTGTACCGGTAATAATAACGGCCATTAATGCAGGCGGCGGCGGTAAGCAGCCATTGTACACCTTTGCATGGGATGCCGGGTTTAATGACCAGATACAGCTGGAAAGCAGCAATGATAAAGCTACGGTATCGCCGGCCGAGTTTAAGCTGGGCGATAACCGGGTGTATGTACGTATGCGCAGCAGCGATAATTGCACAACTACATCAACAGCAATAGACAGCATTAAGATTAACAAAACCAATATAACCGCAATTGTAGATGTAAATGCGCCGGGTCATACGATACATATTTACCCGAATCCTTTCCGTGGTCAGCTGACATTGAGAGGCTTTCAACCCCTGGGCGCTTACATTATCTCACTGTATGATGCACAGGGCCGGCTGCTTTATCAGCGGCGGATTGTGAACAATACACAGGTACAGCTGCAGGTACCGGTAACCAGCGGCAATATTTATTTGCTGAATGTTTATGATGAGCAGCATAAGAAAGTGCTGGGCACAGAAAAGCTGCTGGGATATTAATTTATTGTGTGTTAGCAGGAGAGGGGCAATTGCTGCTCCTCTCCTGTATTATAAGCAATGTATGCGTAATGTGTCGATACCAGCGGTATTGAAAAAGCGTAGTAATTTATCCATGGTGTGTGTACTGATGCCGCATGCCGGGATTTTTGAAAGGCACATCTCACTTCCTTTTGGAACGCATAGCCTTTACATGCTGCAGCGTTTTGTCTTTTGCCAGCTTTTTATATTCATCAGAGTCCACACCGTATAATGCTATTTTACCTGCTTCATTGGCGTGTACCCCCCAGCCATACCGTTTGGTAAGGGGAGAGGCGCGCAGGCAGGGCTGGCCTTTTGAAAAGAATTTCTCTCTTTCTGCTTTCAGATCACCTTTACTAATGTTGTTTTTAACTGCAAATACATGGAACAGCACATCATCGGAAGTGTATTTATAAGGATGGTCGATCACCATTTCAAATTGCAGGTTGGCAGCAGTTTTATTGCCGCCTTTTAGCGGTGGCACTTCTGGTATGCTGGTATGCGAATCTTCTGCAATCTCTATGAAGGTATTGAAGTAGTTGGTAGTATGCATACTTAATCGCAGCTGTTAACGATGATCAAATATTGCCCTGCTTCAGCAAGCTTGCAACAGGTTTAAAAAGCGGTTCCGGTAAATTATCTAACGCTTCCCAACGCCATTCCGCGCATTTATCTTTTTCCCGTATTTCAGGCGTACCGTGTACCCAGCCGGCGCTGTAGAACAAGGTAAGATAGTCAGTGTTTTTCTCTTCAAAGTGGTCGTAGGTAAATGATACAGGCTGCAGGTTATCGATTTCCAGGCCGGTTTCTTCCAACACCTCTCTTTTTGCAGTTATTTCAGGTCGCTCATTTTCCTCAAGATGCCCGCCCGGAAATGACCAGGTGCCGGCGCCATGGCTGCCTATTCTTTTCCCGATCAGTACCTTGCCGGATTTTTTGATAATAACGCCTATACCTATTTTGAATTGCATGATTAGCTAATTGATTTTGGATAATAAAACTAATAAATTATCTGGTACTGGGAAGGGGATTTATGGGGTTAAGTGATGGATTGGGTTGGATTAATGTAATTAATACTTTTGACTATTAATTTGCCTAAATTGTAATTTGCTTTCAAATTATCTGTATCTTCAATCATCCACAACAATGCCCATGACCAAAGGGCGTGGTTTACAGTTGTGATTTGCTTTCAATTTAATCTGTATCTTCG
>NZ_DASTRI010000162.1:0-2408 GCF_035761305.1 Chitinophaga sp.
GCTATAGTAGCAGCAATTGTTATTTTCTTCATTTACAAAAAGGTGGCCGATGGTGAAAGAAAAACACCGGCCGGCCTCGCTGCACGCGGCAAAGGCGCGGGCGGCAATAAGCCCCTGCTGACCGATGCCTATGTGGTAAAAACCACCAAGCTGGCCCAAACTATTGAAGCCAGCGGCACCCTGCAAAGCAATGAGGAGGTAGAGGTAAAGCCCGAAATAACCGGGCGCATTGTAGGTTTGTATTTCAAGGAAGGCGTAAACGTAAAAAAAGGCGACCTGCTGGTAAAGATCTATGATGAGGACCTGAAAGCCCAGCTGCAAAAGCTGCAGCTGCAGCAACAGCTGGCCAAAACCACCCTGGAACGCCAGGAAAACCTGTTAAAGATAAACGGCATCAGCCAGCAGGATGTGGATGTAACCCGCAACCAGGTTAGCGCTTACGGTGCGGATATAGACTATACCCGCACCCAGCTGCAGAAAACAGAGCTGCGCGCCCCCTTTAACGGCCGCCTTGGATTGCGCAATGTGAGCCTGGGCGCCATTGTATCGCCCACCACCGTAATTACCACCCTGCAACAGATAGACCCGCTGAAGATCGACTTTTCCATACCGGAAAAATACCGCACTGCCATTAAGCTGGGCGATGCCGTGGATTTCAGGGTGGCCGGCGACAATAACGTCTATAAAGGCAGCATTTACGCCATGGACCCGAAAATAGACCTGGCTACCCGCACCATCCGCATCCGGGCCATTGTGCCCAATGCCGGTAAGCTGCTGCCGGGCGCCTTTGCCCGCATCACCATTTCGCTCAGGGATATGCCAGAGGCCATTATGATACCCTCACAAGCCGTAATACCCGGCACCCGGGATAAAAGCGTAATTGTGGCAGACAGTGGTAAAGCTAAATTTGTTATTATAGAAACAGGCATAAGGGACGAGAACAATGTACAGGTGACAAGCGGCCTGAATGTAGGCGATACCGTTATCACCAGCGGTATTATGCAGCTACGTCCCGGCATGGTAATCAGGTACAATAATATTAAATAGTCAATTGTCAATTACGAATTACGAATTGCGCGATGCGCTGACAGCATGAATGCCTTACCGCTCACGCATTCCACGTTAGGCACCAGGCGTGCGGCAACCGGCTTTTTCATTCATAATCCGTAATTGAACAATTCGTAATTAAAACGAAGTGTTATGAGTCTTCCATCCATATCCCTGAAGCGGCCGGTACTGGCTATTGTGATGAACATCATCATCGTAATTTTTGGTGTGGTAGGGTTTAATTTCCTGGGGATAAGAGATTTTCCGGCCATAGATCCTCCCATTGTAAATGTGCGCACCTCTTATGCAGGCGCCAACTCGGATATTATCGAAACGCAGATCACCGAACCGCTGGAGAAACAGATCAATGGCATCGCCGGTATCAAAAACATTTCCAGCAGCAGCAGCCAGGGCACCAGCAGCATTACCGTGGAATTTGAGCTGAACACAAACCTGGAAGCCGCGGCCAATGATGTACGCGATAAAGTATCACAGGCTTTACGCAACCTGCCGCCCGACCTGGATGCGCCGCCCGTGGTAACCAAGGAGGATGCCAACTCCGAAACCATTATTGCCATGACGGTGCAGAGCAATACCCGCAACCAGCTGGAAGTAACCGAGTACGCCAACAACGTGCTGCTGGAAAGGCTGCAAACCATACCCGGCGTAAGCTCTATCCGTATCTGGGGTGAAAAAAAATACGCGATGCGCATCTGGCTGGACCCGGCCCGCCTTTCGGCTTACAGCCTTACCCCCAGCGATGTGCAGGATGCCCTGCTGCGGGAGAACGTGGAGCTGCCCTCCGGCAAAATAGCCGGTAATGCCACGGAACTGACGGTGCGCACCTTTGGCCGGCTGGATACCGAAGAGGAGTTTGACGACCTCATCATTAAGAATGTAGACGGCCGCGTGATTCACCTGCGCGACATTGGCCAGGCAGTATTAGGCCCGGAAAATGAGGAAACAGTGCTGAAAGAGTCGGGCGTGCCCATGATTGCCCTGGCACTTAGCCCGCAGCCCGGCTCGAACTACGTGGCAATTGCCGATGAATTTTACCGGCGCTACGAGCAGATCAAGAAAGATATTCCGCCGGATTTTGTAACCAACATCGCCAGGGATAATACCCGTTTCATTAAAAAATCTATTGAGGAGGTGGAAGAAACGCTGATCGTAGCCCTCGTGCTGGTAATCCTGATCGTTTACCTGTTCTTCCGCGACTGGCTCATGGCCTTCCGCCCGTTGATAGATATACCGGTATCGCTGATAGGCGCATTTTTTATTATGTACGCCTGCGGCTTTACGATTAATATACTCACCCTGCTGGCCATTGTGCTGGCCACCGGCCTGGTGGTGGACGATGG
>NZ_DASTRI010000163.1:0-22564 GCF_035761305.1 Chitinophaga sp.
CTTGACAGTTACGATGTAATTAAAATAGATGTTACCAAGCTTACCCGCGAAACGCTGAAAGATTTTCCCGAACTTGGTATGAAGGAAAAAGACCGCGCCAAAAACATGTTTGTGCTGGGCTTCCTGTACTGGTTATACAACCGTAACATGGAAAGCACCGAGAACTTCCTGCGGGAGAAATTCGGTAAAAAGCCGGAGATACTGGACAGTAACCTGAAGGTACTGCATGCCGGCTACAACTTCGGCGATACTGTAGAAGCCTCTTTCAGCACCCGTTTTAAGGTAGAAAAGGCCCGTATGGAACCTGGCACCTACCGCAGCATTACCGGTAACGTGGCGCTGGCCTACGGCCTGATAGCGGCCTCCCAGAAGGCTAACCTGCCTATATTCCTGGGCACCTATCCCATTACACCGGCCTCCGACATTTTACATGAGCTGAGCCGTTATAAGAACTTCGGCATCCGTACCTTCCAGGCGGAAGATGAAATTGCCGGCATTACCTCAGCTATTGGCGCCTCCTATGGCGGTCAAATGGGGGTTACCACCACCTCCGGCCCTGGTATGGCCCTGAAATCAGAAGCCATGGGCCTGGCTGTGATGCTGGAAATACCTTTGCTGATCGTAGACATTCAGCGCGGCGGCCCTTCCACCGGCCTGCCTACCAAAACAGAGCAAAGCGACCTGCTGCAGGCCTATTACGGCCGTAACGGCGAATGCCCCATGCCAGTTGTGTCTGCAGCTACACCGTCCGACTGCTTTGATGCGGTTTATGAAGCGTTCCGCATATCTGTAAAGCACATGACGCCCGTGATATTCCTGAGCGATGGCTACATTGCCAACGGCTCCGAACCCTGGCGTTTTCCAAAGAGCGCCGACCTGGCGCCCATTGAGGTGAAGTTCAAGACCGGCCTGGCCGAAGGCGAAGAGCAGTTCCTGCCTTACCACCGCAATGAAGACCTGGTGCGCCCCTGGGCCATACCCGGCACCCCCGGCCTGGAACACCGCATTGGCGGCCTGGAAAAGCAGAATATTACCGGTAACGTAAGCTACGACCCGGAAAACCACCAGCTAATGGTAAAGATCCGGCAGGAGAAAGTAGACCGTATTGCCGACCATATACCTGCGCAGGAAATTGAAGTAGGGCCCGACTCCGGTAAGGTGCTGGTGCTGGGCTGGGGATCTACCTACGGCGCCATTAAGAGCGCGGTAATGGAGCTGCTGGCAGAAGGTCATGCGGTGGCGCATGCCCATATCCGCTACCTGCGGCCTTTCCCCAAAAACCTGGGCGACCTGCTGCACAGCTTTGACAAGGTGCTGATACCCGAGATCAACAACGGGCAGCTGATCCGTATTATCCGCGACCAGTACCTGGTAGATGCCCACGGCTATAACAAGATTATGGGAGTGCCTATTACCAAGGGCGAGCTGGTGGTAAAAATTAAGGAAATGTTGGCCTGAACGTAATTTGCCCGTATTATATTGTATTAATGAGATAATTATTTTTTTAAATATTTTAAGTGAATCCTGCCCATCCGGGCAGGATTTTTCGTATTTTCCATATCGTAGTCAGGAGTAGTTTTTTATGAATCGTCTTATCCGGCAGTGCATTTTATGGACGGGGTGTATGGCAGTGAGCATACAGCTGCAGGCGCAAACCCATACATTTGAGATACGCCTGGGCTCACATGCAATCGGGACGGTGGAAGCGCGCTGTAATGTGAACGGCAATGCGCGGCACCTGGAAATCAAAAGCAAGCTGGAAACAACGTTCATCACCAAGTTCACGGATATTTACTGCGATTACAACAATAATGTACTGGTACAATCGCATGTGACGCGCAGCTCCGGTAAAAACAGTGACGACAGTAAGAATGTTACCACCCGCCGCGAAGGCAACCGTTACCTGATAAATGCAGACGGTGAAAAAAGCGCTCTGAACAATGTTGAGATACAGCACTCCGTATCAGACCTGTACTTTGCAGAGCCCAGGCAAATCAGCCGTGTGTATTCTGAAACCCTGGGCAAATTCCTGGCGCTGAAAGCCCTGGGCAACGGCGAATATGAGCTAAGCCTGCCGGATGGTAAAAAGAACTATTACCGGTACCAGAAAGGCACGTTAAAAGAAGTAGAGGTGAATCATACCCTGGGGAAAGCGTTTATTGTAAGAACCAGTTAAGGCCCGCCATCCAATAATGCCAATTACTTTTGCCATAAATAAGGGGCTGATCAGAAAGAATGTAAAATGTAAAATTTCAAATACCAAATGTAAAAGTAAAACCAGCTAATACACTACTGTAGCCGGTTCCAAGGCATTTTACTTTTACATTTATGATTTTACATTTTACATTCTTTCTGGTCAGTCCCTTTTCAACCTGTACGAATCATCGGTATCTTTTTCACCTGCACATTTTGCATATCTGCACATCCGCACATCGTTACAGTGTTTTCTCAATAATCTGCCCGCTCTTTTTATCTTTCAGTATCAGCTTTTTGGCGCCAAAGTGGGTCATTTCTTCTTTTACCAGGTAGTACTGGTCGTCGTACTCGGTAAAGCCTTTATCTTTTCCCACACCGGTTTTGCCCCGCCATACCTCCAGCTGCACCGGCTCCCATAATTTGCTTTTGGCGCTGCGGTAAGCGGCATCCAGCACGGCATTTACCACATAACCGTCATAAAAGGTTTCCCGGGCGGGTTTGCCGCTTTCCATGGCGTTGAACATATCGGTAAACATGTGGTTGTAGCCCAGCTCATTCAGCTCATCGCCCACGGGAAACAGCCAGCCGGAGTTGCTTTCCGCTTTTTCGGCCACATAATCTGCTCCCTTGCCGGTGGTGAACATATCAAAGCCGGTGCGCAAAAAGCTGTTGAGCCAAATGGTGCCTTCGGTGCCCATTACCTCATCGCGCAGGTCAAGGCCGCCGCGGAAGGTCCAGCTTACCTCAAACTGGCCAATGGCGCCGTTCTCATATTTCACCAGGCCAATAGCGTGGTCTTCGGCATCAATGGGTTTTACCTGCGTATCGGCCCAGCACATTACCTCTACCGGTTTAATATCCTTGCCAATGAAGCTGCGGGCAATTTCCACGCAGTGGCAGCCCAGGTCCAGTATACAACCGCCGCCGGCCTGCTCCTTATCCCAGAACCACTCGCTGTGGGGGCCGGGGTGCGTTTCCCTTGACTTGGCCCACAGTATGCGGCCCAGCGCCCCGTTTTGCACGCTTTCCAGCGCTTTCAGGAACTTGGGCGTATATACCAGGTCCTCCAGGTAGCCGTTAAAAATGCCGGCCTTTTCTACCGCTTCCAGCATCCGTTTGGCTTCTGCCGCATTACGGCCCAAGGGCTTGGTGCAGATAACGCCTTTTTTGTGCTTGCAGCACAGCAGCACCGCTGCCTCATGCAGGTTGTTGGGCAGGGAAATACATACTACCTCCACCTCCGGGTGGGCAATGGAAGCCTCCATATCCGTGGTCCAGTGTGCTACCTGGTAATCGGCTGCAAACTTTTTGGCGCTTTCCTCACGCCGGGAATAAATGCTTACAATTTTGTCCCTGCTTCTTTGTCCCTGCAGGGAGTCAGCATAAAAGCGCCCGATGAAACCCGAGCCTAACATTGAAATTTTAGCCATGACGCGTAATGATTTTATAAGAAGTACAGTTTATTGAACGGGCTTTCCCGTTTTGCGCTCTTTAAAAAACAGCACAAAGTACACCAGCACTGCGGCTGCAATATACGTCGGTACCATCCAGATAGATGTCCAGTCAGGAATTTTATTAACAGTATAGGCATCTACCACAACACCTGAGAACCATGTGCCTATGAACATGCCCAAACCATAGGTTGCAAATGTAAACATCCCCTGCGCGGCATTTTTAATGCTTTCACCGGCTTTCTCTTCGGTATACATATAACCGGTTACAAAGAAAAAGTCGTAGCAGATGCCGTGCAGTATAATGCCGGCATACAGCATCCACAGGCCGGCATCGCTGTTGCCGTATGCAAAAAGGATATAGCGCAATATCCAGGCGCCCATGCCCAGCAGCAGCATATTCTTAACGCCAATACGGTTAAACAGCAGGGGAATGGTGAGTATAAACAGCCCTTCCGATACCTGCCCCAGGATCATTTTGCCGGCGGCGTTTTCCATGCCTACGTTATCCAGGAACAGGGCGGCAAAGCCGTAGTAAAAAGAAAGCGGAATACATACCAGTATGGCGGCAATGAAAAAGATAATGTAAGGCCGGTCTTTAAACAGCACAAAAGCCTCTGTGCCCAGGGCTTTGGCGGCGCTGCCGGCTTCTTTGGCTTTGGGCGGTGTATTGGGCAGCATAAAGCTGAAAAGGCCCAGCAATACCGATGCGCCGGCGGCAATGTAAAATATGGCGCCGCCGGATCCCACCCCCAGGTAACCTACCAGCGCACCGGCTGCAATCCAGCCCAGGGTGCCTAATACGCGTATGCCGGGAAACTGCTTCCCCGGGTCGCTCATCTGCGAAAAGGCAACGCTGTTGGAAAGCGCAATGGTGGGCATATACAACAGGGAATACAACAGTATCATCCCGCAAAATAACAGGGTGTTTCCTATCTGCGGGGTAAAGAAAAGCAGCAGGCCGCCCAGCAGGTGCAAAATACCCATGAGTTTTTCCGCTGCAAAAAAACGGTCGGCTATCATGCCTATAAAAAAAGGGGAGATCATGGTAGCAACGGCCAGCGCGCTGTAGGCCCATCCTATTTCCACGCCCCTGGAATGCAGCTGCACAGACATGTACGTGTTCATAGTCACATACCAGGCGCTCCACACAAAATATTCCAGGAACATCATAAGGGACAGCTGGAGTCTGACGGCTAGTTTCATACAATGGGCTTTGTTCTGGGTTGATGATTAGGGAATTAAGATAATAAAAAAGATTTACGATTTTACAAACGCAGTTTGGGATGCACGGAAATATCCGAGCCTTCGGCCAGCAGGGCCGATACCGGTTTTTGCGCCAGCGCTGCGGCAAACGCGGGGCCGTATAATGCCTGTGTATTGCAATGGTAATCATAATCCAGCACCGTATGCACCCGCCATTGCGGATGCTTTACTTCGTAAACAGAAGTAAGCATTGGACCTGATTGTGTGTAGCCCCAGTAATGTTCTGTTATAAACTCCGCTTCGCTTCCGGGCACTATTGGCTGGGGAGCGGCCATGGCGCTGGCTTTAAGATAGTTCCATTCACCGGCTACTTTCCACTCGTAAGCTACCTGCAGTGTTTTTTCATCCGGGGTATGCCAGCGGTGACGCATGGGCAGCGTTGCATAATTTTCTTTGTAAAGGGTGTTAGCTACAAAGGTAATGAGGCGTTTAGGCACCAGCTCTTTAATAAACACCACGCCGCGCTTCCAGGTATTGCCTTCTTTAAAGCGCACGTAAAAGCGCAGGTTCACCTCTTCAAAGGTGCGGTGCATGGGAAACCCGATGCCTTTTACTTTGGTGTTGCGGAACAGGAAGCCCACTAAGCTAATGTAGTACGTGTTATTCCAGGAGTCCAGCTCCGTACGGTGGGGGATATACGGTTGCAGCAGGTCCGGCGTAACTGCAAAGTTCAGCATCAGCAAATTGCGCCATTGCGCTGTAAGAAAGGGCCGGGCCATAAGCTATTGTTGTTTACTGATCACCTGCTGGTAATACTTACATACTTTCCTGAGGCCGCACTCTCCGCATTTGGGGTTGCGGGCCACACAAATATAACGCCCGTGCAGTATAAGCCAGTGGTGGGCAATGTGCACTTTTTCCCGGGGTATATATTGCAGCAGCTGCTGTTCTGTTTGCAGCGGCGTTTTGGCGTTGGTGGTAAGCCCAATGCGGGCCGATACGCGGAACACATGCGTATCTACCGCCATGTTGGGCTGCTGGTGCACTACAGAGGTGATCACATTGGCTGTTTTGCGGCCCACGCCGGGCAGCTTTACCAGGTCGGGCACATTATCCGGTATTTCGCCGTTAAAATCCTCTACCACCATTTGCGCCATGCCAATAAGGTGTTTGGTTTTATTGTTAGGGTAACTGATGCTTTTGATGTAGGGAAACAGCTCGTCGAACGTGGCTTTGCTAAGGGCGTAAACGTTGGGGTATTTTTCAAAGATGGCGGGGGTGGTCATATTCACCCGCTTATCGGTACATTGTGCTGAGAGGATCACGGCTACCAGCAGCTGGTAGGGATTGTCATAGATAAGCTCTGTTTCGGCATTGGGTGCATGTTCTTCAAAGTAGTGCAGCACATATGCGAAGCGCTCTTTTTTCGTCATGCTGTAAAAATAGCTTACAGCCGGCAAATTGCAATTATTTCATACTGGCCGCAGCATGCTGCCTGCCACCGCTGTTTCAGCCTTTTTTCCGGGCGTGCTCGAAAATGGCCTTTAGTGTTTCTGCGCGGGGAGAGAACCTGATGGTGTTCAAAGCCTTTTTGGTTTGGGTATGACAAACCCGCTCCTCCCGGGGGAGCTCCTGATCTTTAGACATATCCTGGAAGTTATTTTTGCTATCAGCTACAGAACGTAAAACAGCAGAGAAGGATAGAGTAGAATTGCCCATGCAAATTAGTTTTAATGCAATAAATTAATATTCAGGTTAATAACGGAGAATACGTGGAATCTATTGTTAAGGTATAGCAATTTTTTAGAAAAGTGCAAGCTTATTTTGCGTTGTCAGCTTCTTCCCTGATAATGAACAGGTCTTCATTATCTTTTTTCATCAGGTATTGTTCCCGGGCGAATTTTTCCAGTTTTTCGGGGCTGGAGAGCAGCTCCCGCTGTTGTTCCGTAGTTTTATCTATTTCCGATTTAAAAAATGCTTTCTGGGTTTCCAGCTTATTTACCTCAGCCTGCAGCTGATACTGGGAAAGCAGGTTATTACGGTCCAAAAAGCCCAGCCATATTACAAAGGCTGTCAGCGCAATCACGAACTTGTTGCGCAGTAAGGCCGGTATTTTTATGGATTTGGGCAGTATCAAAATATCATTTGTTTAGGCGGCAAGGTCTTAAAAAATCCGGGTTCTGGGACAACCCAGGACCCGGAAGTATTGACCACTAAAATTGAAAAACCTGGTTTATTTCTTACCAAATTTAACGGATTTTCCCGGATAATAGGCCACACTACCCAGTGCTTCCTCAATGCGCAGCAGCTGGTTGTATTTGGCCATACGGTCGGTACGGGAGGCCGAACCGGTTTTGATCTGACCGCAGTTCAGGGCCACTGCCAGGTCGGCAATGGTGGTATCTTCGGTTTCGCCGGAGCGGTGGCTCATGATGGAGGTGTAACCGGCCTTGTGCGCCATGTTTACTGCATCAATCGTTTCAGTTACCGTACCGATCTGGTTTACTTTGATCAGGATGCTGTTGGCAATCTCCTGGTCAATACCCTGTTTCAGGCGTTTTACGTTGGTTACGAACAGGTCGTCGCCTACCAGCTGTACGGTGCTGCCTACAGCCTGGGTCAGTTTTTTCCAGCCGTCCCAATCATCTTCGGCCATACCGTCTTCGATAGAAACAATGGGGTATTTTTTGCACCATTCAGCCCAGTAAGCCACCATTTCATCGCTGCTGATAACCTTACCGGAGCTTTTATAGAATTTGTATGTTTTGTCGGCATCGTTGAACATTTCGCTGCTGGCGGCATCCAGGGCAATACCAATTTGCTCGCCTGCTTTGTAACCGGCGGCTTCAATAGCCTGCAGCACGGTTTCAATGGCTTCTTCGTTGCTCTGGATATCCGGCGCAAAACCACCCTCATCACCCACATTGGTGCTGTAGCCTTTCTTCTTCAGCACGGATTTCAGGGTATGGAATATTTCAACGCCCCAGCGCAGGCCTTCGGAGAAGGTAGATGCGCCAACAGGTATGATCATAAATTCCTGGTAATCGATCTTGTTATCGGCATGCACGCCGCCGTTCAGGATGTTCATGAGCGGCAGGGGCAGGGTAGAGGCGTTTACGCCGCCCAGGTAACGGTACAGGGGCAGGTTGCTTTCTTCTGCAGCGGCTTTTGCCACGGCCATGCTCACGGCCAGGGTAGCGTTGGCGCCCAGCTTTGCCTTATTGGGGGTGCCATCCAGCTCAATCAGCATTCTGTCAATGCCCGACTGGTCATTTACGTCCCATCCGGCCAGCTCTTCTGCAATGATCTCGTTCACATTTTTAACAGCCTGCAGCACGCCTTTGCCTACATAGGTTTTTTTATCGTTGTCACGCAGCTCCACTGCTTCGTGCTTACCGGTAGATGCGCCGGAAGGCACAGCTGCGCGGCCAAAATGGCCATCTTCAGTGGTGATGTCTACTTCTACGGTAGGATTACCACGGCTGTCTAAAATCTGCCTGGCATGGATCTCTGAAATGGTACTCATGGTTTTTTTACGATTAAGTTTAGGATTATCAATTCGTGAGCTGCCGGAAAATGGCTTCCAGGCTTTGTGAATTGCTCTGCAAAGAAAGGATGTTCCTGTTATTTATCAAAGCAAATTGCAGCAGGTTTTTCCGCACTGCCTCTACATTACCGGTAAAAAGCTGCCAGGTATTGGCCCCGCTGTCAACCACACGCGTTACACCGGGCAGCTGCTCCAGGGCTGCGGCATCTACCGGCTCGCCAAAGGTTACCTGTATGTAGCCGTTGCCGGACTGCTGTTGCTGCAGGTTTTGCAGCGTATCATCGGCAATCAGCTGCCCTTTGTTGATAATGATCACCCGGCTGCACATGGCCTCTACTTCCTGCATAATATGGGTGCTGAGGATAACGGTTTTATTGCTGCCCAGGTTTTTGATCACCTGGCGTATATCTGCCAGCTGGTTGGGATCCAGGCCGGAGGTAGGCTCGTCCAGTATCAGCACTTCAGGATCGTGCAGCAGCGCCTGCGCCAGGCCTACACGCTGTTTATAGCCTTTGGAAAGCGCGCCTATCTTCTTTTTGCTTTCGGGCTCCAGGCCGGTGAGGGCTATCACTGCCCGGATGCGTTCAGCCGCTGCCTTGCCCAGCTGGTGCACATTGGCAATAAAGGAAAGGAACTCTTTCACATACATGTCAAAATACAGGGGATTGGCTTCGGGCAGGTAACCTACGCGTTTGCGTACCTCAAGCGGGGCTTTGCTTACATCAAAACCGCCTACCAGCGCCTGGCCCCGGGTGGGCGGCAAATAGCCGGTGATCATTTTCATGGTAGTGGATTTACCGGCGCCGTTAGGGCCCAGGAAACCTACGATCTCGCCTTTGTTCAGGGAAAAAGAAATATTATCAACCGCCTTTTGCTCACCGTATGTTTTACTCAATTGCGATACCTGTATGGACATGGTTATATATTGCGGCTACTAAAGTAAAAAAATAACTTCAGAGTAGCGGCAATCCCTGCCGTCTTACCGCGGGGGTATTTTTTTATACATTTGCAGTCATGATCAGGAAATTAATAGGTTTTTGTTGTTTAGTCCCTCAACTGTTAAACGCTCAGTACCTGCCTGAGAAAAACTATCCGCAGGGATATTTCCGCGACCCGCTGAATATTCCCATTATACTGGCGGGCAACTTCGGGGAGCTGCGCCCCAATCACTTCCACTCGGGGATGGACATTAAAACACAGCAGCGGGAAAACCTGCCGGTGCACGCTGCCGCCGATGGTTATGTAAGCCGTATCAGCGTGTCGCATACCGGCTATGGTAACGGGTTATACATTACTCACCCTAACGGGTATACGACAGTGTACGGTCACCTGAACCGCTTTTTCCCGGCGCTGGAACGTTACGTAAAGCAAAAAGAATATGAGCAGGAGGACTGGGCCATTGACCTGGAAATACCGCCGGGCATGTTTCCTGTAAAAAAGGGCGATTTTGTAGCCTGGAGCGGTAATACCGGCGGCTCTACCGGTCCGCACCTGCACTTTGAGATACGCAACACCCAAACCATGCACCCGCTGAACCCTTTGCTGTTTGGTTTTGATGTGCCGGATAAGCGGGCGCCGGAAGTGTACCGCGTAGCCGTTTTTAACCGCGAAAAAAGCATTTATGAGCAGCAGCCCGTAATAACAGGCGTAAAAAAGGTGAACGGTGAGTATGTAACCACCACGCCGCTTATTAAGGTAAGGGCAGCAAAAGCCGGTATAGGCATTAACGGTATAGACCGGCAAAGCAACTCCACTAACCCCAATGGCATATACGAAGTAATACTGTTTGATAACGATGTGCCTAATGAGGGCTTTCAGCTGGATGATATCGGGTATGAGGAAACCCGCTACCTGAACGCGCACATTGATTATAAAGTAAAGAAAGGCGGTGGCCCTTACCTGCAACTGGTTTTTCCCCTGCCTGGCAATAAGCTGAACATTTACCACGATATAAAAGGCAATGGCACCATTGACCTTTCCGACGGCGCTGTGCACCATGTAAAGCTGCTGGTGAAAGATGCCTATGGCAACACCAGCACCGTAAAGTTCAACCTGCAGCAGTCGGGCAGCGAACCGGCAGCGGCTTCGTGCGCCAATACCATGTACCCGGGCAGCCGCAATATATTTGAGAACAACTGGGTAGAGTTTTTCCTGGATGAAACCGCGCTGTACGACCAGGTATGTTTCCGCTATTCGGAAGTGCCCAGCATAAGCGCTAAATCGTGGTCAAATATTTACCACCTGCACACACCGCTGGTGCCCATACATACGTCATTTGACCTGCGCCTGAAGCCCGACAAGCCAGTGCCGCCGGCGCTGCAGCCGAAGATAGTGATGGTGCGCACCGGCCTGGGCGAAGATGCATCCGGCACCACCTATGAAAATGGATGGTTTACCGGCCGTTTCCGCGACTTTGGCAATTTTCACCTGGAGGTAGATACCATAGCACCCACGATCAGTGTGCTGGGCGGCATCCGCAACGGCGCCAACCTGGCCAGGGCCACCCGTTTATCTTTCAGGATGAACGATAACAGCGGCATTAAAAGTTACCGCGCGGAGCTGGATGGCCACTGGCTTATGTTTTCCCGTAAAGGCACGGTGCTCACCTATACTTTTGACGAGCACTGCCCGCCCGGCGGGCATACGCTTAAACTAACGGTAACGGATATAGCGGGTAACGAAGGCGTACATACATTAACATTTAAAAGATAAACATTGGCACTACCAACCATGCACCTGAAGGAAGGTGATAAGGCGCCGGCATTTAAAGGAGTGGACCAGCATGGCAATACGGTAACACTGGCTGGTTTAAAAGGGAAGAAGGTGATCCTTTACTTTTACCCGCATGATATGACGCCCACCTGCACCACGCAGGCCTGCAACCTGCGGGACAATTACCAGGCGTTGCTGGCAAAAGGCTATGCGGTGATAGGTGTAAGCATTGACAGTGAGAAGAGCCACCAGAAGTTTGCAAAGAGGTATGATCTGCCTTTTCCGCTGCTGGCAGATGAGGACCAAAAAATTGTACATGCCTATGGGGTGTTTGGCGAAAAGAAATTTATGGGCCGCATTTTTGACGGTACGCACCGCACTACGTTCCTGATCAATGAAAAAGGGATCATAGATAAGATCATTACCCGGCCAAACAGCAAAAATCACACAGCGGAGATATTGGAGGTGTGGGATAAAGCTGAAAGCACAAAGCATAAAGCATAAAGCGGATGGCGGATATTCCTGTGCGGGCTATTAAATGCTGAATGCCGGCATGCTGATGCGGATTGCCGGAATGAGGAAGGGAGCGGCTAAGCCAATGCATGGGCGGCTAAGTGCCTGATGTTACTTATGCCGGCTACAGGAGCGGGAACATGAATGCAAAAGATGAAAAGATGGAAACAGGAAAAATGCGGCAGGGGTAAACATGCATATGAAAAAAACGCAGGGCAGAGAAAGACGCGGGTAAGGGAAACATGCAGGCGCATAAGGATAGCAAACAACAAACAACAATCAACAAACAATAAGTAATAAACAATAATCAACAATATTCCTCCTCATTTAAAGGCAAAAGCCCGGTAGTGCAGTACTAACCGGGCTTTTGCTTTATGCTTTATACTATCTCTTTTGTCTTTGTTTCTTGAACAGGTTACCGGTTTTGAACTTATTGCCTTCGGGGCTGCCTACGCGGTCCATAGCGCAGCGGAAGCCAACGGTGTTGGTAGCCATATCTTCCTGCATGTAACGGCGGGTGCCGGGTGACAGCCAGTAAGCGCGGTCGTTCCAGCTACCACCTTTTACTACGCGGGATTTGTCGTTTATCAGGGAGGTAACACCGTAACCGTATTGTACCTGTGATAAGGAGTCGCCATCCAGGTAGTTGATCACATCACCTTTCTGGTAGTTCAAACGGTTGGCGCTTTCTTCATCCGTAACATCGCGCATTTTCAGGGAGCCCAGGCTGTCTTTTTCCGGCTCGTTGTCGGCGTTCATATAAACAGTCTGGAACTTGTTACCGCGGAAGTAGTTGAAATCATCGCCGTCTATCGGGTTCAGCGGCCTGTAAACGTCCAGCACCCATTCGCTTACGTTACCGGACATGTTATAGATGCCAAAGTTGTTGGGGAAGAAAGAGCGAACAGGACCCGGTATGGAAGCACGGTCGTTCAAACCGCCGGCCATACCCATGTTATCACCGGAACCGCGTTTAAAGTTCGCCAGGAACTGGCCCTGCCAGGTACCGCGGCGGATGTCCCTTAAACCGCTGGTGTTGGTGCCCCAGGAGTACACCTGTTTGTTCATGATCAACTCTTCACCGCGCTTGCCTTCTTTCCGGGAAGGAGCGGGGTTTTGACCTATATAACCTAATGCAGCATATTCCCATTCTGCTTCTGTGGGCAGGCGGTAGTTAGGCAGCATCACACCATCCTCAAACTGCGCCGTGCGGGGAGAGCCGTCTGCGTTTTTGAACTGGTCTTTTACGCTTTTTGACATTTTACCCGGTGTACCTTCGTACAGGCCGGCCATATATGATTTGGTGTCAAAAGTATTGTCGTCGGCCTGGTTGGTTACATCGCTTTTAGACAGCAGCCCTTTATCCATCAGCAGCTTTTCGTTCACACGGTTAGAGCGCCATTTGGCATAGTCGGTAGCCTGTTTCCAGGTAACGCCTACCACCGGGTAATCGTTATAGGCCGGGTGGCGGAAGTAGTATTCCACCAGGGGCTCGTTATAAGCCAGCTCGCTGCGCCATACCAGGGTATCTGGCAAAGCCTGGCGGTATACCTGCGGGAAAGACTCGCCGTACATACGCTGTAACCAGAACAGGTATTCACGGTAGTTTACGTTAGATACTTCATTTTCATCGATGTAAAAAGAGGAAACCGTAATACGGCGGGGAATGTTGTTCCATTCCATCATTACATCCTGCTCGGTAGCGCCCATGGCAAACGTACCACCTTGCACAAACACCAGGCCCGGGCCGGTTTGCTGCTCCTTACTTTTAGCCACGCTAAAACCACCCATCTTCGGATCGTTATAGTTCCAGCCGGTCGCAGAGGATTTTTCTTTTTTCTTGCCAAACAGCCCTCCGCCATCCTTATTACAGGAGGTTGTGGCCAGCATTACACTGGTGCCCAAGAGCAAAGACAGAGAGGTTAATCTATGCATGAGATTCAGCTTTTAGTATTGGTTTTATAGGTAAACGCAAATTTAATATATTTTATTTTATAGCGAAAAAAATTAATTTGTAACGTTTTGGCCCTTAAATTTACCACAAACCGGTTTGTATGTCAAGGGGTTATTTGAAGTTTAGTGAGGCCGGTTTATTAATTTTACCGGCCACCTGCCCGGGTTGTGTTAAAAATTGTAAAAACCCTTATGAAGCTGTACCGCCTGCTGCTTTTATTGTTGTGCAGTGCTGCATTGCCCGCGCATGCGCAACGTACCTATGCCGCTCATTCCGTACTGGCTGCCGGCGCCTGGTATAAGCTGGCGGTTACACAGCCCGGCGTGTACAAAATCCCGGTATCTCAGCTGGCCGGTATGGGCATTAACACACAATCCCTGTCATCTGCCGCTGTGCGTATTTTTGGCAACGGAGGGCAGCTGCTGCCGGAAAACAACCGCATGCCGCGCCCCGATGACTTGGCCGAAGTAGCCCTGCAGATTGCTGACGGCGGTGATGGCCTCCTGAACGGGGATGATTATGTGCTGTTTTATGCGCCCGGGCCACATGCCTGGACCTATAACCCTGCCGGCCGCACCTTTACACACCAGTACAACCTTTACAGCGATACTGCCTGGTATTTCCTGAACATTGGCGCAAACGGCCGCCGCATTGCCACGGATAGCACCCCGCCGCCCGCGCCCACCACGGATATTACTGCTTTTGACTATCATGCCTTTTATGAAAAAGACAGCATTAACCTGGTAAGCAGCGGCAAACAGTGGTGGGGCCCGGTATTCAGCAATGCTCCCGGCGGAACGCTTACCCGCAGCATTCCCTTTACCTTGCCGGCTGCCGCCGCACAGGTACAGGTACGCGCCAGGGCAGCCGCCCGCAGCGCCGGGAGCCGGTTTGATATAACCGTAAACCAGGGCGCTGCCGGTAGCCTTACATTAAACGCAGTAAGCGGCAATATATTTGAAGCTTTTGCCACTGCTGCCTACGGCGCTTTTGATGTGCCCGTGAACAGCGCCCAGGTACAGGTAGGCCTGCAGTATAACGGCGGCAACGGCGACCAGGGCTGGCTGGATTATATTGAGCTGCAGGCCCGCTGCCCGCTTAAGCTGCCTGCCGGGGACCCGTTGCTTTTCCGCGATGCGGCAAGCGTGGCGCCTGGCGCTGCCGGCCGGTTTATCATAAACAATGGCGCCGCCGCTACCCGGGTATGGGATGTTACCAATGCCGTTACACCCGTTAACCTGCCGGTACAGCATACCGGCAGCCAGCTGCAGTTTGTACGGGATGCCGCCACCCTGCGGGAATACGTGGCTTTTAACCCGGACCAGCTGCCCCAGCCGGCGTATGCAGGCATGGTAGCCAACCAGGACCTGCACGCTACACCGGCCACCAACATGCTGATTATTACCACGCCGGCCCTGAAAGCAGCTGCAGGCCGCCTGGCTGCCTGGCATACATCGCACGAGCAGCTGCAGGTGCAGGTAGTAACGGTACAGGATATTTATAACGAATTTGCCTCCGGCACGCCTGACCCCACGGCTATACGCGATTTTGTAAAAATGTGCTATGACCGCGGCGGCAGCAGCGGCACGCCGCTCCGCTACCTGCTGCTGTTTGGCGACGCTTCTTTTGACTACCGCAACCGCGTGCCGGGCAACACCAACCTGGTGCCTACCTGGCAAAGCGATGCATCGCTGGACTTTATTAACTCCTATCCCTCAGACGATTTTTTTGGTTTCCTGGATGACGGGGATGATATAACGGATATTAATACACGCAACCTGCTGGACGTTGGCATTGGCCGCCTGCCCGTGCAAACAGCCACCCAGGCCCAGCAGGTGGTGGATAAGATAATTGGCTACCACAGCCCCGCTAATTTTGGCCCCTGGCGCAATCACCTCACCTTTGTGGCCGACGACGGGGATAACAACCTGCACCTGCAGGATGCGGAAGCGGTAAGCAGCATGGCCGGCCAAACCTGGCGCCAGGGCGTTGCAGACAAGATTTACCTGGATGCCTATCCCAAAGTAGCCGCTTCCGGCGGCAGCCGCTACCCGGCTGTGAACAGCGATATACAGCAGCACATGAACAACGGCAACCTGGTATGGAATTATACAGGCCATGGCAGCTACTCGCGCCTGGCAGAGGAGGTGGTGGTAGATGCCGGCTCCATTAAAACCTGGAGCAATGCGCAGCGCCTGCCCCTGGTTATTACCGCCACCTGCGACTTTGCACCCTTTGATAACCCGGTATATACCTCCCTTGGTGAGCAGCTGGTGCTGCAACCCTCTGGTGGCGCCATTGCGCTGATGACCACCACGCGGGCCGTATTTGCGTACTCGAACCGGGTAATGAACACCAACTATTTGCAGATGGCCTTTACGCCCTTGGCCAACGGGCATATGCCCAGCCTGGGAGAAGCCGCCATGCTGGGAAAAAACCTTACCTACACCAATTACAGCGATATAGCCAATAACCGTAAGTTCCAGCTGCTGGGCGATCCCGCGCTTACGCTGGCCTTTCCCCGGTACCATGTGGTAACGGATAGTATTAACGGGCAGGATGTAAGCCAGGTAACCGATACCCTTAAGGCCATGGGCAAATACGTGGTAAAAGGCCATGTTGAAGATGAGCAGGGGAACCCGCTGCGGGACTTTAACGGCAACCTGGATGTAACAGTATATGATAAACCCGTTACCCTGCGCACCCGGGGCAATGATGCGGGCAGCGAGCCGGCAGATTACACGGTGCAGCAGCAGGTATTGTTCCACGGGCAGCAAAGCGTGCAGCAGGGCCGGTTCACCTTTACCTTTATTGTACCCAGGGATATTGACTATAAACCCAGCGCAGGTAAGATCAGCTATTATGCAGCCGGTGAACAGGCCGATGCCGGCGGTTATTTCAACGGTTACCAGGTAGGCGGCACCGCCGGCAATGCCCCGGCGGACACCACCGGTCCGCAGGTGCAGGCGTTTTTAGATACAGAGCTGTTCCGCAACGGCGGCATTACCGGGCCCGATCCCGTGCTGCTGGTGAACCTGCATGACAGCAGCGGCATTAACACCTCCGGCTATGGTATCGGGCACGATATAATAGCAGTGCTGGACACCGCCAGCCAGTATTTTATCCTGAATGATTTTTACACCGCCACCCTGGATGATTATCGCAGCGGCGCAATCCGTTTCCCCTTTTACAACCTGGCAGCAGGGCCGCATACGCTTACCATTAAGGCCTGGGACACTTACAATAATGCCACCACTGTTACCCTGCACTTTGTAGTAGTAAACAGCGGCACCCTGGCCGTGCAGGATGCGGGCAATTATCCGAACCCTTTTACCACCACCACCCGGTTCTTTTTTACGCATAACCAGCAGGGGCAGGAGCTTACCGTTACCCTGCAGGTTTTTACCATATCGGGGCAGCTGGTAAAAACACAGCGGCAAACAATAAAAGCAGTTGGTAACCGTTATGATGGCATGCTTTGGAATGGTAATGCCGACTCCGGAGCCAGGTTGCCGCCTGGAATTTACCTTTACAGGTTGACTGTCAGCACTAAACTTAAAACTAAAATTTCAGGAGGAAAACTGATCTTATTTTAAAACCTATGCAAAAAAAGATTAATTTCAGCATCCCTGGCCTCACTCCATTTCTTGATTATTATAAATTAGGCATTATTTTTACACCTCGTTTCAAATATAAAAATTACATGATCCGTAAGGTAACATTGAGCCTTGTGTTCATTTCTTGCACTTTCATCAGTTTAAAGACCTCAGCGCAAATCAGCACCGGCGATATAGACGGGCGTACGAACACTATTAATACGGCAGTGCCGTTTTTACGGATCTCTCCTGATGCCAGGAGCGGCGCCATGGGCGATGTAGGTGTTGCCCTTTCACCGGACGCCAACTCCAATTACTGGAACCTTTCCAAGCTGCCTTTTGCCACTACCACCTCTTCTGTAGCTGTTACCTATACGCCATGGTTAAAAGAGCTGGTGAACGATGTGTTCCTGGCAAACCTGAGCGGTTATTACAAATTAAATGATATAGAAGCCGTAGGCGCTTCGCTCCGTTATTTTTCTTTAGGCACCATTAACTTTACCGATATTACCGGCACCCCTACGTACGACTACCGCCCCCGCGAGTGGGCATTTGACGCAGGCTATGCCCGCAAGCTGTCAGACAACCTGTCTATAGGCCTGGCCCTCCGTTATATTTATTCCAACCTGGCCAACGGCGATATTAATGGCCGTGTAATACGCCCCGGTAAAGCATTTGCCGGCGATGTGTCTTTGTTTTACACCAAAGATTTTGAAAAGGATGATGGTACTGTAAACACCTGGAACCTGGGTATGGCCATCACCAACGTAGGCACCAAAATATCCTACACCCAATCGGCCCAGTATAAAGATTTTATTCCTACCAACCTGGGTATAGGCACTGCTTATACCATTGGTATGGATGAATACAATAAAATAACCTTTGCCCTGGATATTAACAAGCTGCTGGTGCCCACCCCTGACAGCTCCGGCGCCTACCGCGATAAAGGCGTGGTAGAGTCTATTTTTACCTCTTTCGGCGACGCGCCCGGCGGTTTCAGCGAAGAGCTGAAGGAGCTGATGTTTTCCGTAGGCGCCGAATACTGGTATAATAACACCTTTGCAGTAAGGGCCGGTTATTACAACGAGAACAAGTACAAGGGCAACCGTAAATACTTTACCGCCGGCATCGGCATTAAGTACGATGTATTTGGCCTGAACTTTTCTTACCTGGTGCCTTCCGGTACCGGTATTCAACGCAACCCGCTTTCCAATACCCTGCGCTTTACCCTGAGCTTTGACCTGTCAGGAAATGACGAAAGCAGCAACAGCGGGTACTAACTCATAAACCTTCATGACTAAGATACGTATAGGACAGGGAATAGACTTCCATCAGCTTACAGCAGGCCGCGACTTTTGGCTGGGCGGCGTATTGGTGCCGCACCATAAAGGAGCGCTGGGCCACAGCGATGCCGATGTGCTGCTGCATGCCATTTGCGATGCTATGCTGGGCGCCCTTAGCCTGGGCGATATTGGCGTGCACTTCCCCGATACAGACAATACCTATAAAAACATTGACAGCAAAATACTGCTGGCCCGGTGCGCGGAATTAATTGCCGGAAAAGGCTACCAGGTAGTGAATATCGACAGCTCCCTGTGCCTGCAGGCGCCCAAGATAAAACCCTATGTGCCGCAGATGCGGGAGGTGATAGCCCGTATTCTTAACCTTACCGTGGAAGATGTGTCTATTAAAGCCACTACCACAGAAAAGCTTGGTTTTGTAGGCCGGGAAGAGGGGGTAGTGGCGCTGGCAAGCGTGCTGCTGGAGAAGGTTTAATTACTCACTGCCAGGGCGCTCAGCCGGATCAGTTTAATGCAAACCGGCGGCAATGTATGCATAGCCTCCCGCGCATCGCCAGCGCATTCATCTTCAGCCTTCATATCGGTATTCAACATTCAGTGTTAGGCATTTAGCAGTCAGCAGGCAGCTTCAGCCTATGGCATTTCATTCGTAATTCGTAATTGAATAATTCGTAATTATTAGTGCTATCTTTGTTAAATGGCTGAAATAATAGTAAAGATCATAAACCGGTCGGCCAACGAGCTGCCGTCCTATGCTACTGCCGACGCAGCAGGGATGGATTTGCGGGCGCACCTGGAAACTGCAATGACATTGCAGCCCCTGGAGCGGGTCCTGGTGCCTACCGGCTTATTTATGGAGCTACCGGCAGGTTATGAAGCACAACTAAGGCCCCGCAGCGGCCTGGCTATTAAACAGGGGCTTACCTTGCTTAACACCCCCGGTACCATAGATGCCGACTACCGGGGCGAGATTAAGGTGATCATCATTAACTTATCCAATGAGCCGCAAACCATTGCACCTGGCGAACGTATTGCACAAATGGTGATTGCACCCGTAACCCGGGTAACCCTGGCGCCGGTGGAAATACTCACAACAACCGACCGCGGGCATGGTGGTTTCGGGCACACAGGAAAATCCTGAGGAATGCGTGTACTGATTACCGTTATAGGATTGGGATGTGCTCTTACCTGGGGCGCGTGCAGTAGTACAAAAAACACGGCTGCCAGGCATGTGTATGCAATAAAAGATCCTACTATCCTGAAACAGCGGTCCGACAGCCTTTTCTTTGCTGCACAGCGTTCCAAAATGCTGGGCGACTACAAGACCGCTATTACCCAGTTTTCCGATTACCTGCGCCTGAACAGGCAAAATCCAACTGTATATTATGAGCTGGCGCGCCTTTTTATGGAGGTGAACAATCCTGCCTATGCCCTGGGCTTTGCCCGCCGGGCGGCAGCCATGGACACCACCAACCGCTGGTTTCAGCTGGCCCTGGCCGATGCCCTGGGCATGAACCAGCTGTTTGACAGCGCCGCTACTGTATATGACCGCCTGATCCGGCAATACCCGGAAAGCGAAGATTACCTTTTTAACAAGGCCATGCTGCTGAGCAAGGCCGGCAAAACAGATGATGCCCTGGCAGTGCTGGACCAGCTGGAAGAAAAGACCGGTGTGGTAGAGGAGCTGGTATACCAGAAACAGCGCCTGCTGCTGAAAGAGAGTAAGGTAGATGCAGCCGCCGCGGAAATACGCAAGCTCATTGATCAAAACCCCGGCGAAATACGCTATTACCAGCTGCTGGCCGATGTATATGATGCCAATGACCGGGTGAAGGAAGCCACCGCTGTTTATCAAACCATCCTTTCCAAAGACCCGGATAACCCGCGCTCGCTGATAGCGCTGGCCAATTACGCCAGGCAGCGGAAAGACAGCACCACTTACTGGAGCTATCTTACAAAAGCCTTTGCCAACCCGGACTACAGCATTGACGAAAAAGTAGCTTTCGTATACCCGTACCTGCAAATGATGCAGCTGGACAGCTCCAAGCTGCAGGAAGGGCTGCTGCTGACCCGCCTGGTAATACAGGCCCACCCGAAAGAGGCCAAAGCCTATGCGCTGCGGGCCGATATGTTTTCACAGGCCGATATGCTGGACAGCGCGCTCAATGATTATAACAAAGCTATCGGGCTCGACTCAACGCGGTTTTCGGTATGGTACCAGCTCATGTGGATCTACTCCCGGAAAGACGATACCCAGGCCCTGCTGAACGCCAGCACCCTGGTTACACAGCGTTTCCCGGAAGAGTTCATGGGCTTTTATTTTAAAGGCGTAGCCACTTATATGCTGCAAAAGTTCCCGGAGGCCATCCGCTCGCTGAACAAGGCAGTGGCCATAGGCAGCAGCGATAAGCGTTTTATGGGCGATGTATACTCGCTGCTGGGCGATGCTTACCATGCCATTGGCCAGCACCAGCTGTCGGACAGCAGCTATGAGCGCGCCCTTATTATACGGCCCGATGATGCCATGGTGCTGAACAATTACAGCTATTACCTTTCCGTACGGGGTGAGCACCTGGAAAAAGCAGCGGAGATGTCGCACCGCTCCCTGGAGCTGCAGCCCGGCAGCGCTACGTATATGGACACCTATGCCTGGATATTGTTCCGGCAGGGCAAGTATGAGGATGCAAAGCAATGGATAGAGAAAGCCCTGCAGGACCCGGAAGCCCGTAAAGACCCGAATGTGCTGGAGCATTACGGAGATATTTTATTTAACCTGAAAGATGTTGCAAAAGCATTGGAGTACTGGCAGCTGGCTAAGGAGAAGGGCGCTTCTTCTGTAGGCCTGGCCAGGAAAATTGCTGAAAAACGGTATATTGACTTGTAGAATTACGGATTGTCAATTACGAATTACGAATGAAAATGCTTAACGTTGAGCACCCCGGCAATAAGGCGCCGGATTACAGGCACATCGCCCCGATTCGTAATTGATAATTCGCAATTGGACTAATTGGGATTATGAAGCAAATCATTTTACTCGGTATTGCCTGTATTATATTCGTGTCTTGCAGACACACGCGTCAGCTGGCGCGCACCTCCTTCCCGGTAACAGATACCAGCCATGCATTGGGGAAAGACAGTATTACTGCCGCCGGCGGCGATATGGCGTTTAACAGCAGCCTGCTGGCGGGCATCCATAAAAACCATATTGATTTCCATACTTTTTCCGGTAAGCTGAAGGTAGATTTTGAAAACGACCGGCAGAAACAGCAGAACATCAGCACCAACATCCGCATGCTGAAAGACAGCATCATCTGGATCTCCGTATCAGCCCCCATTATAGGTGAGGTAGCCCGGGCCATTATTACGCCGGACAGCCTGAAGGCCTATGATAAGTTCAATAAACGGGCGTACCTGCGCGCCATCAGCGATGCCAGGGACCTGCTGAACATACCTTTTGACTTCCGTACCCTGCAGGATATGATTATCGGTAACCCGGTGTTTCTCACAGACTCTATTTACCAGGTGGTGAAAACCCCCGCCATTATTTCCTTCAGCTGCGATACCACTATGTACACCAGCCTTTTTAACGTGTTTGCAGATGATTTTCAGCTGCAGCAAAGCAAAGTGATGGATAAGGATGAAACCCATAACCGTTCCTGTGAGCTTACCTACGGGGAGTATAAAGAAGTAGAAGGCCGCAAGGTGCCTTTTATGCGCCGCATTTTCATTGAGGAAAAAAATGTAACAAGGGTGGCCATGGATTTTTCCAAAATGGAATTTAACCAGCCCCAAACGTTTCCATTTAACTTACCTGCATCTTATAGCAGGGAATAAAAGCCCTGATATATTGGTTTTTAAGATTTGTAATTTAACTTTAACCTTCATAGAAAATTTATTGCAGTCATCTTAAATTGATCATGTTGTATTTGAAGAAGCTTATTCCGCTAATACTTGTTATATGGTTGGCACCTGCTGTTTTGCATGCGCAGAATAATAATCAGCAGCCAACGCGGGAGGAGCTGGAGCGCCGTAAAAGGGAGCTGCAGAAAGAAATAGATGAAGCCAATGCAGCGCTGAAGGAAACCAAA
>NZ_DASTRI010000164.1:0-11295 GCF_035761305.1 Chitinophaga sp.
AACCCGGCAGCAGGTATTGGCTGTAAGTTCCGTTGTTCCTTACTATCTGCTGTATATGGCCGTTGGCAATGTGCACGGTGGCGGGGTATATTTCCTGGTTAAGAATATCTACCAGGTTACCGGAAAGCTGGAAAGAGTTCATACAATAAAGATATTTATGAACGGGTGTGCCGCCAAATAATTGGCGCGGGGAATTGGTATAATTCCTGTATTTTGGGCATTAAATTTATCTGTATGAAAGCAAATAAAATGTTAACCCTTATGTTCCTGGCGGCTATGGCTGTATGCAGCGCACAGGCACAAACGGTGGACGAAATAGTAAACAAACACATTGAAGCAATGGGCGGGCAGGATAAGCTGAAAGGCCTGCAAACCATGTATACCGAAGGCATTATGGAAGTGCACGGCATAGAAATTCCCCTGAAACTGTGGCTGGTAAATGATAAGGCGATGCGCATGGAGTTTGAGGTAATGGGCTCCAACAATATACAGGTGGTAACCCGTACCGGCGGCTGGATGCTGATGCCTATGCAGGGACAGGAGCTTAAAACGCTCGACTCCAGTATGGTGCGTGCCATGCAGCCCCGCCTTGACCTGGCCGGCGAGCTGTATAACTACAAGGCCAGGGGCCGCAAAATAACGCTGGAAGGCAAAGAAACCAAAGACGGTATGGAAACCTACAAGCTGAAAGTAGAGAACCCGGACGGGAATGTGATAACCCTGTTTGTAGACGCCAACACTTATTACATTGACCAGATACAGAGCCATGTGGTAGCACAGGGCCAGGAAATGGATATTACTACAGTGCTTAGCGACTACAAGAAAACAGATAACGGTTATGTATACCCGGCTTTCACTACCCAGGAGCCTATCGGCACCAGGATCAGTGTTAGCAAGATTGAGGTGAACAAACCGGTAGAGGACAGCCTGTTTGCGATGCCCAAAAAATAACAAACCACTTATTCATAAAGCTTTTGCATGGCGGCTGTTTCGGCCGCCATTTTTTGTACCAGCGCGGCAGGCGCCAGCACTTTTACATTGGCGCCGTAGCCCAGCAGCAGCATATGCAGCTCAGGATTGATAACAACGTTCAGGGATATACGGCATTCCTTTTCATTATCCGCCAGTACCTGCTGGGAGGCATGCAGGGGCTGTGATTTAATGTACTTGCCCTGGTGCGGCGTAAAAGATAATATTACTTCCTGCGGTTCCCCTTCCAGCACTGTAATGCCAATGGCATGGCGGTAGTAGCTGGCATCATCAAAATTCTTCTCATCAAAATGTTTATTGGTAGGCCACAGGTTTACAATACGGTCCAGCGCGAATGTGAGCAGGGTACCGCCTTTGGCTTTCTGGCTTTTGCCTATAAGGTAAAAGCGGTGCTGGTATTCCCTTAAATGGTAAGGCTCTACCCAATGCTCTTTAGGCTCGTTACGGTCAAAGCTCTGGTAGGCAATGCGTATAACTTCAAGGTTCTTAATAGCGTCTACAATGTCCGGTATATGCTCTGCGCCCTTGTACTGCGTGGCGCGCGCAAATTTTATAAGTCCTTTATGCTCCAGCGCCTCCCGGTTCATTTTAAGGCTGGCGGCAATTTTCAGGATAGCATCTTCAAACTGCTGCACTACGGGCAGGCTGCGGAACTGTTCCAGTATGCCAATGGCTATTTCAAGGCCTTGCAGGTCGGCCTCCTCAATGGGTATGTTGCTGATGGAGTAAGATTCATCCTCATACCGGTAAGTACCGGTGCTGCGCTCATATACAATAGGGGCCAGGTAGTTCAGCTCAGGGTCCTGGCGCATGTCCTGTATATCTTTCTGTATGGTACGGGTAGAGATAGATGCATCCATTTTTTCAGACACATAGGCAATCAGCGCTTCCAGGGTAGGTTTGGGCAGGCGCTTGTTGCGCAGGCGTTCGTCTATCCAGCGGTAACGGGAAAGGGCATCTTTATTCTTTGGCATGAGCAGGGTTTTGTGCGCAAAATAGGCAATAAATATAATGTGCAGATGTGCAGGTATGCAAATGTCAGATGAAATGCCGCATACCGGTGTACGTTTATCAGCACATTTCCGCTCAATAGCACATCTGCATATTTTATCTGTCTTTTTTTTACTACGCAAATTCCCTGCGTTTTGCGCAGATAGCTTTGTATTGTCAATTAAACATCAGGGTTATGAACAAAGTAAAAAATACAAGCACCGCTACCAAATGCCAGGCTATCTCCATAAGCCAGATCATACTGGACGATTCTAATTTTTTAACCTTCTGGGGTTATATTAAAAAGAACGGCCAGTGGCATCGCTGCGATTTTGTAACTAATTACGATGTGCTGAACGACCTGCTGCGCTTTTCCGGTCACCGCAACGATACCATTCAGATGAGCGTTGTACAGCACCTGGAAGACATGCGCCGCATACCGGAAATCATTGACCTGGAGGCTACCTGCGGTGAAGCAGTGGTGTTTGAGCACATGAGCTTTCAGCTTACCCGTCCCCGGCTGCAGCAGCGCGGTAACTGGGTTGAATATACAGACGGCGAATGTTACTATATTAGTAAGGTAAGCCCCAAACCCGCTCCGGTAAAGGAAAAGAGAGCAAAAGGAAAAGAGGTGGTGCGTACCGGGCAGCAAATAGACCAGTGCATGCTGATGCTGGGCAAAAGCTATGAGCTGTACCTGGGCTACCTGGAGCTGGATTTTGATGAAGCCGCTGCCCGTGAGGAAGCCAATCTGCAGGACGACCTCAAATACACCATGGCCTATTGCGCCTGGAAACAACAAGGCAATTGAACACTACATATTCATCCCTGTTAACCCTATACCATTGGACTTTGTTAACCCCTAATGCCCTGATCCTTAGTTGTTTGTTAACACCTTTCCCTACCTGGCAACGGGTAGGGAAAAATTTTTTTCAAAATCAACTGTAAAGTCTATAAAATTTGTAGGAAATTATTACATTTGGAGCTATAAAATGAGATGATATGAGTTTAAGACTAGGAGATATAGCGCCTAATTTTCAGGCAAAGACCACACAAGGCAACATTGATTTTTATGAATACCTGGGCAACAGCTGGGGCGTATTATTTTCCCACCCCGCAGATTATACGCCGGTATGTACTACAGAATTGGGTAAAACCGCCCTGCTGAAGGACGAATTTGCGAAGCGGAATGTGAAAGTGCTGGCGTTGAGCGTAGACCCGCTGGACAAGCACCTGGGCTGGGTAAATGACATTAATGAAACGCAGAATTGCGAAGTAACTTTCCCGATTATTGCAGATGAGGACAAAAAGGTGGCTAACCTGTACGGGATGATACACCCGAACGCTTCTGAAACCTTTACCGTACGTTCCCTGTTTGTAATAGGCCCGGACAAGAAGATAAAGCTCACTATTACGTACCCGGCTTCTACCGGCAGAAACTTTTATGAAGTGCTGCGGGTAATAGACTCCCTGCAGTTAACGGCTCAATACAGCGTATCTACCCCCGCCGACTGGCAGGATGGAGAAGATGTAATTGTGGCCGGCACCATTGCTACAGAAGATATACCCAATCGCTTCCCGAAAGGGCATAAAGTGATTAAACCTTACCTGAGAACTACACCGCAGCCGAACAAATAAGTGCGGTTGTGTGTTAGTAAGGTAAAATGCCGGCAACGGCTTACTAAATGTAACTGATAAAGCCTGAAAAAGGCTGCAATCGATAAGAATTTTTAATGGTTGGTTTTTGATTTTTACGAAACGGGGATTTTTCCCCGTTTTTTCATTTTATCCGGGGAAAGCCTAAGCAGCAATTTTAAGCAGGCAATTATCAGGATCGGCTTCGCCGAAGTGTAATAGTTCGGCGGTATAGGAAAGGAGAAGGTGAATGCTTAATACATTGCTAACATGCGTGGTTCCAGGAAAATTTGTTTGAAGGGGCTGAACAAGCTTGAAAGACAGGTTATTATCGATCAAAAATTTCATGCAGATTGCAATAAACGGGTATGTTTGTCTGAGTCAGCGGCATAGCTAAGGCAGGCATTTATATCGTCCTTTGTCAGCTCCGGAAAATCCTCAACAATCTGTTCTGTTGTCATGCCTGCCGCCAGGTAGCCTAGCACATCATATACGGTGATGCGCGTACCCCGTATGCAAGGCTTGCCGCTACGCTTGCTGCTTCTTATGCTTCCGCAGCTGGCTTAGCACCGCCTGCATATCCTTGGGCAGCGGGGCTTCCAGCTGGTGGCTAACGCCCTGCTGGTCTGTAAAGTGCAGCTGCCAGGCATGCAGCGCCAGGCGGCTCATAAGCGGGCGTTCCTCTTCCGTAAACTTGCCCAGGCGGTATTTTTTCTTGATAGCAGACAATAAGACAGGGGTAGCATCCCCATACAGCTCATCTACGGCTATAGGGTGGCCCAGTGACTTCATGTGCACACGTATCTGGTGGGTACGGCCGGTATGGATTTCCAGCTTTACCAGGCTGTAAAGGCCAAAGGCTTCCTGCATTTCGTAATCGGTGAGGGCAGCTTTTCCCTTACGGTTAGTCACCATTTTACCTTTTTGCACGGGATGCTCCATAATAGGCTCGTCTACACTGCCGGCTGGCGGCTCCAGCTGGCCGGCTACCAATCCCAGGTAAAATTTGCGCACCGCACGCGATTCAAACAGCTGGGAGTAGTACCGGTGCGCAGCTTCGTTGCGGGCAAACAGGATCAGGCCACTGGTGTCCCGGTCCAGCCGGTGCACGGTGAAGATGCTGCCGTACGCCTTTTTCAGCTGGGTTTGCAGGGAGGGCAGCTGCTGGTCGTGCCGGTCGGGGATAGTAAGCAGTCCTGCCGGTTTGTTCAGCACTATAAAATCGTCGGTTATATGTACAATGTGCTCGTTAATGCGCATAATTTGTAAACGGTTCGCTATTGGCGGTTAGCCGGATAAATTTACTGCTATGGATTAAACCGGTTATTTAAGCTGGTAGCCACCGGCGGGTAAACATGGGCTTGCAGCCATTACCAACAGCCATTATTTAAAATGTTTCAGCAGTATTATTTCTTTTTCTGACAGGAAGCGCCATTTACCGCGGTTTACATTCTTTTTGGTAAGGCCGGCATACATGACGCGGTCCAGCTTTTCCACTTTGTATTCCAGATGCTCAAAAATGCGGCGTACAATGCGGTTTTTGCCGCTGTGTATCTCAATGCCTACCTGGGATTTATCCTTACTGTCCACATACCCCAGCGCATCTACCAGGGCTACGCCATCTTCCAGCGTAACGCCGGCCAGTATCTGCTCAAAGTGGGCCTTGGTAAGTGGTTTATCCAGTCCTACCTGGTATATTTTTTTAATGTTATAGCTGGGGTGCGCCAGCTTCTGTGCCAGCTCTCCGTCGTTGGTGAGCAGCAGCAGGCCGGAGGTGTTGCGGTCCAGGCGCCCTACGGGGAACACCCTTTCTGCTGTGGCGTTTTGTATAAGCTCCATTACGGTTTGGCGGCCTTCCGGATCATCGGTGGTGGTAATATACCCTTTTGGCTTGTTGAGCAGTATGTACACCAGGTTCTTTTGGGGGGTAATGCGTTTGTTAGCCACCTTTACATTGTCTTTGGCCGTTACCTTAAATGCCGGCTCCAGCACCTGCTGATCGTTCACGGTTACTTTGCCAGCCTTGATAATGTCCACGGCTTTGCGGCGGGAGCACAGGCCGGCATGGGCAATGTATTTGTTCAGCGGCATGCCTTCGCCGCCGGGTGTTTCCACGGTGCGGCGACCTTTGCTGTCATTGCTGTCGTTATCGCGTTTGAATTTTTTAGCGGCTGTTTTGCGGGCCTGCTTGTCGGCAAAGCGCTCGTTGGCGCGGTCAAAGAATTTTTGCCGGTTAAAGCCGCTGGGCGTTTCACGGCCGGCGTGTTTGGCTTTACGGTCGTTAGGTTGAAAATCGCCGTGAAAGCTGCTGTCATCATCCTTTTTAGGAAAGCGCACTTTTACGGCCGGGCGCCCGGGTTTGCGCGCATCGCCGGACTGGGGGCGGGGGCGGAAGCTGTTTTCATCCCCCTCCTTTTTAAAGGAAGGCCGTGCAGGCTGTTCGCCGGTATGCTTAAAATCTTTACCGGCGGGCTTTTCCCGGTTGCCGGTGGTGGTGCGGCGTTTATCGCCGGTACGGTGCGTGCTTTTGTTTTCCTTAAAGGGAGAGAAACCTTTTGTTACAGCAGGTTTGTTCTTTTTCATACTATATATTGGCGGAAGCTCATGATTGCCACGATCCTCCTGTTGTTAAACCTATTTTATTAATGCTTATCCTTTATTGGCCAGCTGCCCGCAGGCAGCGTCAATATCCTTACCCCGGCTGCGGCGCAGGCGGGCATTTACACGGTGTTTGGCCAGGTATTGCATGAATTGCTCCACGGCATCCTCATCCGGTTTCTGGAACCGGGCATTATCAATAGGGTTGTATTCAATTATATTGATCAGGTCTGCCGGTACCTGCCGGTAAATGCGGATCAGCTCATCGGCATCTTTCAGGGAGTCGTTAAAATGCTGGAAAAGGATGTATTCAAAAGTGATCTGGTTTTGCGTGGCTTTATAAAAATAGTTAAGCGCGGCTACCAGCACCTGCAGGTTGTTGGTTTCGTTAATGGGCATGATCTCGCTGCGCTTTTTATCATTGGCGGCGTGCAGGGAAAGGGCCAGGTTAAACCGCACCTGGTCATCGCCCAGCTGTTGGATCATTTTTGCCACACCTGCCGTAGATACGGTAATGCGCCGGGGCGACATGGCCAGGCCATCGGCGGCGGTAATACGATCTATTGACTGCAGCACATTTTTATAGTTGAGCAGGGGCTCGCCCATGCCCATGTACACGATGTTCGTAAGCTTTTTGCCGGACGCCTCCAGCGATTGCTGGTTCAGGAGGGCCACCTCATCATAGATCTCGTCAAAATCCAGGTTGCGTTTGCGGTCCATATAGCCGGTTGCGCAGAACTTGCAGCTGAGGCTGCAGCCTACCTGCGACGAAACACAGGCGGTTTGCCGGTTTTCTGTGGGTATCAGCACGCCCTCTACCAGGTGGCCATCGTGCAGGCGAAAGCGGCTTTTAATGGTGCCGTCTTCGCTATGCTGGGTTGCATCCACCTTTATCGCGGGTAGGGAGAAGTGCGCTTCCAATGCGCTACGCAGGGGTTTGGAGAGGTTGGTCATAGCATCAAAGCTGCCGGCGTGTTTCAGCCACAGCCATTCATACACCTGTTTGGCGCGGAAGGGCTTTTCTCCAATAGTGCTAAAGTATTCCTGTAAGGCCGGTAAAGTAAGGTGCCGGATATTTTTTTTGTCAGATTTCATTTTGTTCAAGTTAAGCGTCTGCCTTACGGCAGTCGGAAAGCAACTGCAAAGGTAGGGAAAATAATTTCCCCTACATTTACACCTCAATTTTTAACAAGTATGCAAGCTGCTTATATAGTTGACGCGGTACGCACGCCCATTGGCCGCTATGGCGGGGCGCTGAAAACCGTACGGCCGGATGATATGCTGGCGCTGATGATCCGTTCCCTGCTGCAACGCAACCCCGGGGTAGACCCGGCTGCTATTGAAGACGTGATTGCCGGCGGCGCCAACCAGGCGGGAGAAGATAACCGGAACGTGGCCCGTATGGCGGCCTTACTGGCCGGGCTGCCGGTAACAGTAGCCGGCAATACCGTGAACCGCCTTTGCGCCAGCGGCCTGCAGGCGATTATGGATGCGGCCCGCGCGGTAATGTGCGGGGAGGGAGATGTATACCTGGCCGGCGGCGTGGAAAGCATGACCCGCGCCCCTTTTGTAATGGCCAAGGCCGACAGCCCCTTTGGCCGCAAAGCCGAAGTGCATGACAGCACCATTGGCTGGCGCTTTACCAATAAAAAGCTGGCAGACCTGTACTATCCCTACTCTATGGGCGAAACCGCGGAGAACGTAGCCCGGCAGTGGAACATCAGCCGGGAGCAGCAGGACCTGTTTGCTTTTCAGAGCCAGCAGAAATACCGGGAGGCGCTGGCTGCCGGCCGGTGGGAGGCTGAGATCATTCCCGTAGAAATTACGCCCAATAAGGAAGAAAAGGTGCTGTTCGCCAAAGATGAGCCGCCCCGGGAAACCTTCCTGGAAAAGCTGGCCGCCCTGAAACCGGCCTTTGCAAAAGACGGCACTGTAACCGCCGGCAACTCGTCCGGCATTAACGACGGTGCCGCTATGGTGATGATTGTATCGGAAAGCGCGCTAAAACGTTTTGGGTTAACCCCCATAGCGCAGGTAAAAGCGATGGCTATTGCCGGTGTAGACCCTTCCATCATGGGCATAGGCCCGGTACCCGCTACTACCAAAGCCCTGCAGCGGGCCGGTTTAAGCGTAGCGCAGCTAGGCCTTATTGAGCTGAACGAAGCATTTGCCTCCCAGTCCCTGGCCTGTATGCGCGACCTGGGCCTGGACCCCTCCATAGTGAATGTGAACGGCGGCTCCATTGCCATCGGGCACCCGCTGGGCTGCAGCGGCGCACGTATTACCACCACGCTGCTGCATGAGCTGAAACGCCGGCCGGCGGCCCGTTATGGCCTGGCTACCATGTGCGTGGGCGTAGGGCAGGGCGCTGCGGTGGTTTATGAGAAATGCGGGTAGATGTGCAGATGTGCAAATATGCAGATGGAGTGGATGAGTGTTTTGAATGGATAAGAGATGTGTGAATAGGAAAGCGGCCACTGGCAGCTGCGGAAAATGGAAACAGGAACAGCTACCTTATAAAAATGAACGAGCGGTCGGACATTTAGCCGGCCGCCCGTTGATGGCAAGCAAAAAAGGGATCACAAACAAATCTGCTTCTCCGTCATCATCTTCCGGAGATTGATCAGGCCATAACGCATACGGCCTAATGCGGTATTGATGCTCACTTGCGTGAGGTCTGCAATTTCTTTAAAACTCAGCTCTGCGTAATGCCGCAGGATAATTACCTCCCGCTGCTCTTCGGGCAGCATGTCCAGCATTTTACGCACCCGGTCATGGCTCTGGCGCATGATCATCCTGTCTTCTGCACAGCTGTCGCTGAAGCCCAGCACATTAAAAATGTCTTTGTCGTCGCCGGTTTTAATAACAGGCGTACGTTTTATTTTCCGGAAGTGGTCCACACACAGGTTATGCGCTATGCGCATGGCCCAGGGCAGGAACTTACCTTTCTCCGTATAACGTTCTGCACGAATGGTGTCAATGATCTTAATAAAGGTATCCTGGAAAATATCTTCAGCTAGGAAGGGATCTTTAACGAGTAAAACAATTGAAGTAAACAGCTTATCTTTATGCCGTTGCACTAATTCCTCCAATGCCGAAGGGTGCCCCTTCTTGAACAAGGTAATTAATTGCTCATCGTTTAATTTATACATTACTTGCATAAACTTTCTACTAATAGACGGGTGAGTAAATAAATACGGACTTAACAGTCTGTAGGTGTTTGTTTACGTAGAGTTTATGCTATAATCAGGAAGTTTTTTTGGTTAAAATATACTTATCTGTTCTAAAGGGTATAGGCTTCGTCTAATGCAAATATAGTTGAATAGTTTATAAAAACAACTGCCGGAAAATAAATTTCACCGGGAATTCATCGACACATTTAACCCGCTGTATTTGCCTGCCAGCGCCGGTTAGCTCCGGCGCGGCTGCGCGAAAACGCGTAACTTCAACATTATCAGCTTCATTTATACCTGTAAGTTAGCCGCCCACGCCTGTTTGCTGCTATTGGGGTAATTTATAATATGGGGACTTTAGGGGCAACGCTCCATTGGCAGCTGCTCCTGGTTTTTTTAAGCGGCCGCCCGTTATTTTTGCACCGGTATGGAAAGGGGCGTACTGTTTACTTTCATCAGAATGCCGTACTTTCGGAGGCACATTTGTGGTTCACTGACCATGCACCACTGGCAGCCGTTGTTACTGCAGCAAGGTGCAGGCGGCGCAGGCAACAGGCTTTGGCCCGGTTGCTGAAGGACTTCTTCAGATTGTCAACTTTTTCGTGGAAATTTGCCCAATTAATCATGGCTACAAAAGTAAAGAAGCAGGAAGCAGTAATTGATGACCAATCAGTTAGCACACAGGATCATATTTTTATAAAAGGCGCCCGGGTACATAACCTCAAGAATGTAAGCGTATCTATTCCCCGCAGCAAGCTGGTAGTGGTAACCGGGGTATCTGGTTCGGGTAAGTCGTCCTTAACCATGGACACGCTGTATGCCGAAGGGCAGCGCCGGTATGCGGAAAGCCTGAGCGCCTACGCCCGCCAGTTCCTGATGCGCATGAACAAGCCGGATGTGGACTATATTAAAGGTATTTGTCCGGCTATTGCTATTGAGCAAAAAGTGATCACCCGCACGCCCCGCAGTACCGTAGGCTCTATGACGGAGATCTATGACTACCTGCGGTTGCTGTTTGCGCGCATCGGCAAAACCTACTCCCCGGTATCGGGCCAGCTGGTGAAGAAGCATGAGGTGAGCGACGTGGTGGACTTTATTGCCAAACTGCCCGCCGGCACCAAAGTGCAGATACTGGTGCCTTTCCGCCGCCATGCCAAAAGGGACGTGAAGGAGGAGCTGAACATCCTGATGCAGAAAGGTTTTTCCCGTTTATACATCAGCGGAAAGGAAGGCGGACAGGTGCTGCGTATAGAAGAGCTGCTGGAGGAAAAAAAGCCGGCGGTAAATGAAAGCACCTTTGTGCTGATAGACCGTGTGGTAGCAAAAGATTTTGATGAAGACGACAAGCACCGTATTGCCGATAGTGTGCAAACCGCCTTTTATGAAAGCGAAGGCGACTGCATGCTGGAGCTGGACGGCAGCCGGCAGCAGCACTTCTCCAACCGTTTTGAGCTGGATGGGATCCAGTTTGAGGAGCCGGTGCCCAACCTGTTCTCGTTCAACAACCCCTATGGCGCCGGCCCCGTATGCGAAGGGTTTGGGCAGGTGCTGGGCATAGACCCCGACCTGGTAATACCGGATAAACGGCTAAGCGTATATGAAGGCGCTATTGCACCCTGGCGCGGTGAAAAAATGGGCGAGTATAAAGAAACGCTGATAAAAGCCTCCCGCAAATTCAACTTTCCCATACATAAACCCATCACAGAGCTTTCCGACGAGCAGCTAAAGCTGCTGTGGACGGGCAACGAGCATTTTTACGGCATTAACGAGTTCTTTAAAATGGTAGAGCAAAACCTGTACAAGGTGCAATACCGTGTGCTGCAGGCGCGCTACCGGGGCCGTACCATTTGCCATGAATGCGGCGGCGGCCGCCTGCGTAAAGAAGCGCTGTATGTAAAAATAGGCGGCA
>NZ_DASTRI010000165.1:0-32975 GCF_035761305.1 Chitinophaga sp.
ACACCCGGCACAGCTGCTCGCTGGCATACCCCTCCATGCTAAGCACTGTGGCAGTAGCATTGCAAATCACTGCACATTCCAGGTCAAGCTCAATACAGGCTTTCAGCATCGCTATATCCTCTTCGTTCAAACAGGCGGTTGCACATTGGTGGCAGGCAACGGCACAGGCCTGGCATGCCTCCAGGCAGCGTTGATACTGTTGATTGGTCATAAAAAATGCATTTACAGGTTAAACAATTTCAATACTTCCCTGCCCTTTAACCACAATATACCGGCCAATATATAATGCAGATGCTGCTTGCGCGCGCAGAAAATATTAACCGGAAATTAAATTTTGCTACTTTAGCAGGGGGGTGTTCAACATGTATGCACACTTATATAATGACAAAGAACTGTTCCGGCTTATCTCGGAAGGCGACGAATCCGCTTTCCGCCTGCTCTTTCGCCGGTATGTTCCTGAACTGCGCCCGCTCATCCTCCACCTCACCAAAGCGCCTGCTGTTACAGACGACATCGTCCAGGAAACCTTTCTGCGGCTGTGGATCAGCCGCGATAAGCTGGCCGGTATAGAAAATCCCCGCTCCTGGCTGCTGCGCATCGCTTTTCACCAGTCATTTTCCTATCTCCGCAAACAGGCCGTGCATCATAAGGTCATGAATGCTATTACTGTGAGCACAGCTGCGGAAGAACAGGTTAGCCCCACTGAAGACACCCTCCGCTACCACTCCCTGTTAACCCAGGTACGCACTGCCGCCGGGCAGCTGCCGCCACAGGCAAAACGTATTTACCTGCTCAGCAGGGACAAAGGCCTTAAAATACCGGAGATCGCCAGGGAGCTGTCCCTCTCGCCCAACACCGTTAAAAATTCCCTGGTAAGATCGCTGCAATTCATCCGCAAACAACTGGAGCTGGCCGGTTACCTGCTGCCCCTCCTGGTGGTAAGCTGGCTGGCCTGAAAAAAAAATTTTATTTCCATAGGTCCTATATGCCCGGTTGCGCGTCTGTTAGTTCAGGGGGATGTTCCGTACCACGAAAAGGAGCATGCTGCTGCGTTATGAAAGTTTCACATTAACGAGATACAAAAACATAGCAAATTGTCAACACAAGACCGTTTAGCATACCTGTTGCAGCAGGCGGTAAGCCACGCCGCCACAGCCGCCGAGCTGCAGGAGCTGTCAGACCTTATACAGGCCGATGAAAGCGGGCAAACCGCGCACCTGGCGGCTATGCTCATACAGGAACAGCTGCCTGCGCAACCTGCGGATTACGACGAAGCTTACTGGGACCCGGTAGCCAACGCTATACTGTCGGCCGATAAACCGGCAGCAATACCCGCCGGTAAAAAAGTGCCCCTTATACTGCGCCGGGCATGGATGGCCGCCGCTATTACCGCAGGCGTGCTATTGCTGGCCGGAGGCGCTTACTGGGTGCTGCATCGCCCCGCGCCTGCTCCCCTGGGTGCTGTTACAACACCTGCCACCCACGATGTGGCGCCCGGCGGCAATAAAGCGGTATTAATACTGGCAGATGGTACGCAGGTGCCGCTGGACAGCACCACCAGCGGCGTGCTGGCGCAACAGGGCGGCACCACCGTATCTAAACAAGGCGCCGGACAGCTGGCCTATACCAGCAAAGGAGCCGCAGGCAATGCCAGCATACAATATAACACCCTGCGCACCCCGCGCGGCGGCCAGTTCCGCATTACCTTACCTGATGGCACCAATGTATGGCTCAATGCCGCCAGCACCATCACCTACCCTACTGCATTCAATGGCAGCAGCCGCCAGGTAACGCTCAGCGGCGAAGCTTATTTTGAAGTAGCGGCCAACGCGGCAAAACCGTTCCGGGTAAATGTGCTTACGCATACAGCCAACCGGGCCGACAGTATGCTGGTAACCGTATTGGGCACCCATTTTAACATCATGGCCTATGATGATGAACAGCTGGTAAAAACAACACTGCTGCAGGGCGCTGTACAGGTGAGCAGTCATGGCAGCAGCCGGCAGCTGCGTCCCGGGCAGGGCGCCAGCCTGGATAAGCAGCGCAGCACGCTGGCGTTGCAGGACAATGTAAATACAGAAGAAGCAGTTGCCTGGAAGAACGGCTTTATACAGCTGGAAGGCAACGACATTACTTCGGCCATGCGCCTCATAGCCCGCTGGTACGATGTGGAGGTGGTGTACAAAGCGCCGGTGCACGCGCACTTCCGGGGTATCATACCCAGGAACGTGCCGGTATCGCAGGTATTAAAAATGATGGAGCTGACAGGAGAAGTACATTTTGAAATAAAAGACCGGCAGATCATTGTATCGCCGTGAACCAATGCCACTATGAAGGATATACGTTAATAATACCACGTTAAAAACTGAAACATATGAGTCCCTGATGTTTATTCCAATACCAATGCCAAGGCCTAAAAAAAACCGGGCGCGTTCGCGGCGCACCCGGTACGTTCAGGCCTGTAATTACAATCGCTTACGGCAATTTTCATTATCCACCCAAACCATACAAATGTATGCAATTGACGCTTTTTTCCCAAAGCGGGCCAACCGGCTTTGCATGGGGCAAAACATTTCCACGATTATCTGTAAAAACGTTACTGATTATGAAACTAACGGTACTTTTGATGACCATTACCCTGATGCAGGTACATGCGGCAGGGTATGCACAAACAGTTACCCTTTCGCAACGTAACATTCCCCTTGACCAGGCTTTTAAAGAGATACGCAGGCAAACCGGCTATGCATTCCTGTACACCGATGAGCAGCTGCAGCAGTTGCCGAAGATCAGCCTGGAGCTGAAGGACGCTTCCCTGAAAACAGCGCTGGACGCCTGCTTCCAGGGCCTTCCGCTCACTTACAGCATATCGGACAGGATCATTATTGTTAAACGTAAAAGCCTGCCGGCGCCGGCCGGCGCACCGCCCGGCAAGGAAATAAAAGGCACCGTTACCAATGGCAAAGGGGAGCCGCTGCCCGGCGTTACCGTGCAGGTAAAAGGCACCGGCAAAGGCGTGGTAACCAATGAACGGGGCGAATACACCATTACCGTACCGGACGACAACGCCGTGCTGCTGGTTTCATCCATTGGCTATGATAAAAAAGAGATCGCCGTAGCAGGTAAAACCACGCTGCCTGTTATCCTCACCGCCACCGCATCTACCATGAACGAGCTGGTAGTGGTAGGTTACGGCGAACAGAAAAGAGGCTCCCTCACCAATTCCATTACCTCTGTTTCCACCAAAGCATTTGAAGATCAGCCGGTGAACCGGCTGGACCAGGTGCTGCAGGGCCGGGCAGCCGGCGTGCAGGTAACCAATGCCGCAGGATCGCCCGGCGGCAGCGTAAGGATCCGCATCCGCGGCGCCAACTCCATTAACGGCGATAACAGCCCGTTGTATGTGGTGGATGGTTTTGTGGGCGCTGAGTTCTTTGCCATTAACCCGGACGACATTGCATCCATACAGGTGTTAAAAGATGCTTCCGCTACTGCTATTTACGGCAGCCGCGGCTCCAATGGTGTTATTATTGTTACCACCAAAAAGGGCAGTAAAGGCGGCTTAAAGGTGAACTTCACCAGCCGCTATTCTGCTGCCACTGTTATTAAAAAACTGCCGTTGCTGAATGCCGGCGACTTTGCCGAAACCGCCAATGCGCACGCCGCAGCGGTAGGCACCACACTGCCGTTCACGGATGCGCAGGTAGCGGAATACCGCGCCAAAGGCGGTACCGACTGGCAGGATGAAATATTCCGCACCGCCCCCAGCCAGGAGTATATGCTCAGCCTTTCCGGCGGCAGCGATAAATCAACCTATTTTATTTCCGGCAACTACCTCGACCAGGATGGCGTTATCAACAATTCATCGTATAAGCGCTACACGGTAAGGTCCAACATCAATGCCGACCTTTCCAGCCGTGTATCTACCTTCCTGAACATCACCGGCTCGTACAGCACCGCGCAGAATGTGGATATACCGGCCGATGGCCCCAGCAGCCCGCTGGCGCAGGCCATCACCTGGTCGCCCACCGTACCGGTACGGCAGCCCAACGGCAGCTATACCGCCAGCGACCCGGTAGGCTCCATCTTCTTTAATCCCGTGGCATTAACCACCGACCGCTTAGCGGTAACAGACCGCATGCTGGCCAACATGATAGGCGGTTTCCGTTTTGAGATACTGCGGGGCCTGAGCTTTAACCTGCAATACGGCGCCAACTACCTGGGCTACGAGAACAAAAGCTTTGCCGGTAAAATCACCAACTCCGGCACTGCTACCAGCAGCTACCGCTCCAACAAGGAAATACGGCTGCAAAACACCAATACGCTGAACTATCACCGCCTGTTCAACAACGTGCACAGCCTGGATGTAACCGCCGTGGCAGAGTACCAGCAATCTACCTTCAACTACGTATCTGCCGGCGCATCCAACCTTACGTATGAGCATTTCCAGTGGAACAACCTGGGACTGGGCACACCCGGCAGCCCGTCTTCGGGCTATTCAAAATGGGGGCTGTTCTCGCTGGTGGGCCGCGTTAACTACGGCTATAACGATAAATACCTGGTGTCTGCAGCGCTGCGCCGCGACGGCTCATCCAAGTTCCTGGGCAATAATAAGTACAGCTACTTCCCTTCTGTTTCCGCCGGATGGGTAATCTCCAACGAGCCCTTTATGCAGCAGCTGCCGGTTATCAGCACCTTAAAGCTGCGCGGCAGCTGGGGCCTTACCGGCAGCCAGGGCGTAAATGCATACAGCACCTTTTCGTCTTACTCCAACAGGATCGCATCTTTTACCAATTCCACTTTCCTGAATGGTATTATACTGGGCAACATCGGCAATCCCGACCTTAAATGGGAAACCACGGAACAAAAGAACGCCGGGCTGGATGTTGGCCTGTTCAATAACCGTATTAACCTTACCGCCGACTACTTTGTAAAAGACACGCGCGACCTGCTGCTGAATGAAACACTGCCCCTGTACCTGGGCGGCAACAGCATTACCCGTAATGTGGGCAGCGTACAAAATAAAGGCTGGGAGCTTTCTTTAGACGCTACGGTAGTAGATAACGCCGCCTTTAAGTGGAACAGCTGGCTGAATGTATCGTTCATTAAAAACAAGGTCGTGTACATTGGCGACGGCAAGAGCGTGATATTTGATCCTAACACGCGCAAAATAGGCGGCGGCATGTCGCCCCAGTCGGAGTTTGTAGTAATGCCCGGGCAGCCGCTGGGCGCTATATGGGGCCTCACCTACCTGGGCACCTGGAAACCCGGCGACGCCAAGGCGGCTGATTACGGCGCCAAACCCGGCGACTCCCGCTACCTGGATGTGAACAACGACGGCCTTATAGACGCCAGCGATTACGGCGTAATAGGCACCGGCATACCGCGTACCTCCCTGGGCTGGAACAATACCTTCACCTACCACTCTTTTACGCTTAACTTATTATTCCAGGGCCTGTTTGGCTTTGATAAGCTGAACTATAACAACGCCGCTGCCATGTACTACGGCGGCGACACACGGGAAGCTACCCTGGCAGATATAAAAGACCGTTACATACCCGGCGTGAACGAAACATCGGATATACCGGCTTTCAGCACCACCAACCGCAACTTTACACAAAGCACCCGCTTTCTTGAAAAGGCGGATTTTGTGCGGCTGAAGAATGTGAGCCTTTCCTACGATATTCCCAGGGGTAAGATCAAAAATGTGCTGGGCGTAAAGGTGTTTGTAAGCGCTACCAACCTGCTTACGTTCACCGGCTACAGCGGCATTGACCCCGAAGCCAATTCCGATGCAGGCGATATACGCCAGGGCATTGACTTTGGCTCTTACCCTAATGCAAAAACCATTACCGGCGGCGTTACGCTCAGCTTTTAAAATATAACGCACATGATTAAACGTATTTACATGAAAAAGATATACCTGGCTGCCCTGCTGCTACTGGCCGCAGGCTGCAGCAAACAGCTTACAGAAGAGCCCAGGGGCCTGGTGGGCGGCGCCGCCGCTTTAAGCAGCCAGGCAGGGCTGGAGGCCGCGCTTACCGGCGCTTACGGCAGCTTAATGGTGCCGTGGACCAGCGGCTTTACCAGCGTATCACAGATTGCCATGACCATGGGCGGCGATGACCTTACCACGCACCCCGGCTCCAACAAAGAGGAGTTCCGCGAGTTTGACCGCTTTAACGTAAGCTCCCTTAACAGCAGGATGACGCCTATATGGCTGGGCTGCTATAAAACCATACAATCCGCCACCAATATCATTAACAACTATAACCAGGTAGAGGATGGCACTGAAGCAACCATTCACGCCATTGTAGGCGAAGCCAGCTTCCTGCGCGCGCTGTGCTACTACTGGCTTACCCGCCTGTGGGGCGAAGTGCCTGTTATCCCTTCGGAAGTGTACTCGCCCGAATACCTGCATCTTACCAAAAGCAAGCCCGCAGAAGTGTATAAGCTCATTGAGGAAGACCTGGCAAGGGCCGAAGAATGGGTACCCAACACCAAACGCGATCCCGGAAGATGCAACAAAGGCAGCGTAAAAGCTCTGCTGGCAGATGTGTACCTGACAGAAGCCGGCTGGCCGCTGAAAGACCAGTCGAAATACGCACTGGCAGCTGCCAAGGCAAAAGAGGTGATAGACAATAAGAGCACGTACGGGTTTGACCTGTACCAGGATGGCTTCCTGAAAATATTTGCCGGCGGCACGGTAGAAGATGTGTTCACCTTGTTCACCCGCGGGCAATGGTCAACCTACAACTCCTTTTACGGCCTGTCTACCATGCCGGAGAATGAAGGCGGCTGGAGCGATTTTTTCCCGGAGCTGAAATTCTTTAACAACTTCCCGGCAGGGCCGCGTAAAGATGCTACTTTCTCCACCGAGTTTGTAGTAAGCGGCGATACCATTCCCTGGCAGCAAACCACCACCAAGCACCCATATTATAAGAAGTTCACGATACAGCAGCCGGGCAACAAGGCCGTGTACATGTCCAACAACCCCGTGATTATGATCCGCTATGCACATGTGCTGCTCATTTATGCAGAGGCCCAGGCGCGCGCCGCAGGCGCCCCCAACAGCGACGCCTATACGGCGGTAAATGCCGTGCGCCAGCGCGCGGGGTTAGCGCCGCTGCCGGCCGGCATGTCCGGCCCCGACTTTGCCGCTGCCGTGGTAAATGAACGGGCATGGGAATTTGCAGGAGAATGGAACCGGTGGTTTGATTTGGTGCGGCTGGACCAGGTGGCCGCCGCCAATGCAGATAAAGACCCCGCCGACCTGGAGCCCGCAACCACCATTACGCAGGACAAATACTGGATGCCCATACCCGGCGTAGATGCCCTGGTAAACCCGAATTTATAAACAACTTAACAGGTAATATCCTATGATCACCATTGCCTGAACCACGTAAAAAGAAAACCCGGGCCGGCGCTATAGCAAGCGGCGCCGGCCCTATTTATCCACGTTAAAAATGAAACGTTATGAAAAACATTTCGACACTTTGGGTGTTGCTGCTTGTTATGCTGTGCAGCGCCGGCAAACTACAGGCACAATACCTCCTGCTGGATGATATGGAAGGCCATGGCCCCTGCTCCGGCAAATGGACCTATTATGCAGGCAACACCACTACCGGTAAAATAGAGTTTGGTGTGGCCAACCCCAACCCGTCGGGATTGAACACCAGCCCGCTGGTGGCCAAATTCACCAAAGACACTACCTGCTTTGAGTACATGGGCGCCACCTGTAACCTGCCGGACTCGTTTGACCTGTCGACCAACAGCAAATTCAAAATGCTGGTGTACTGCAGCACCAAAGACGAGATTATGTTCAAGCTGCAACCCGGCGACAATTACGGCAAAGCCGTATACTTCAGCTACAAGGTAAGCCAGGTAAACCACTGGGAAGAAGCTACCTACGATTTCCAGAGCGTAAAGAACAGAACAGACTTTAACCGTGTTGAAGTACATTTCATTGACGGCCGTAAAGCCAACGGCATCCTGTATTTCGACCTGGTGCAAGGCCCCAACCCTACCGGCATTACCCTGAAAGACACCAGCATTTTAATGGGCCAGGAAAACGGTGCGGTGCTTACCGCAACCGTACATGGCAGCACGTTTGACAGCGTGCTTACCACCAGCGGATGGACAGGCGCTAACCTGCCTGCCGGCGTAACCATTGGCAATGTGCAGCGCATTAACGATACTACCGCACATATTACGCTCAGCGGCAGCTCGCCCGCCAACTATTCCCGCACCACGCTAAAGCTGCTGGTAGCCGGCAGCCAGCTGGCCGCCGCCAACACCAGCGCCTATACGGCAAAAGGCAACGTGGTATTTGAAGGCAACCCCAACTGGACAATGATATTTGCAGATGAATTTAATACCGATGGTAAACCCGATGCCGCCAAATGGAAAGTAGACCCGCAGCCCAAAGGCTGGATCAATGGCGAGCAGCAGGTGTATACAGATACTACGCATGACAATGCCCGCATACGGAACGGCAACCTGGTGATCACCGGTAAAAAAGATTTCCCCACGGGCAACACCACCGAGCCCTGGTCATCGGCCCGCCTGATCACACAGGGCAAAATGGATTTCCTGTACGGCAAGGTGGAAGTGCGCGCCAAACTGCCACGCGCAAGAGGCTCATGGCCCGCCATATGGCTAATGCCCACCAGCAGCGCTTACGGCGGCTGGCCCAAAAGCGGCGAGCTGGATATAATGGAGCACGTAGGCAATAACTTCGGCACCGTACTATCCACCGTGCACACGCAAAACCATAACTGGACAAACGGCGGCGGCGTGTATGCCACCAAGGTAATGCACGATGTAGATACGGTTTACCATACCTACAGCATGGAATGGGCCGCAGACTCCATTGTGTTCCGTTACGACAGCATGCATGTGCTCACCTATTATAACCCGCATACCGACTGGAAAGACTGGCCCTTTGACAAGCCCTTTTACCTGATACTGAATGTGGCCATCGGCGGCGGTATGGGCGGCACCATAGTGGATGCCGACTGGCCCGACAGCATGCTGGTAGATTATGTGCATATTTACCAGAAAGGGCTGGGCACCCCTGTGCTGGACAGTGTAGCAGTAACGCCGAAAGATGTTGCCTTTTTACCCGGGGTAACACAACAATACACCGCCAGGGCGCTGGACCAGAACGGGCATGTAATGAGCGCCACACCGGTGTGGAGCATTACCGGCGCAGGCAACAGCATTACTGCAGGCGGGCTGGCCACACTGAACGAGTCGGGCACTGTTACCGCTACCGTAACCATTGACAGCATCACCAAAACCGGCAGCACCTTTGTGAATAAACGCCAGGCCGACTACCAGCCCATACCCGCAAAAATAGAAGCAGAGCACTTTGACAACGGCAATGCATGCTGCACCGAATCCACGGCAGACGCGGGCGGCGGCGTAGATGTAAGCTACATTGGCAGCAGCACCTGGTTTGAGTATGATATTGACGTGCCGGACTCCAGCGAATACCGCATACAGTTCCGGGTAGCAGTGAACACGGCCTCCAGCCTGAAAATACAGCTTGACAGCACCGTGCTGCAAACCGTAATGCTGCCGGCCAGCGGCGGCTGGCAAAAGTGGATCACGGTAACGTCGTTACCTATACGTTTAATGCCGGGACAGAAAACCATCCGCATCACCAGCAACAAAGACGGCTGGAACTTTAACTGGTTGCGCTTTGTACGCGCCGACTCCATTCCCTTAACGCGCATTGTTGTTAAGCCGGACACTGTAACGCTGAACACCGGCGCCACGCAGCAGTTCACCGCCACCGGTTACGGGCAGGATAGCAGCGTGTTTATGATAAACCCTGTATGGACTGCATCCGGCACAGGCGGCAACATTAGCGGCAACGGGCTTTTCAGCGCCGCCACGCCGGCTGATTATACCATTACAGCTACGGCAGATACCGTAAGCGGCGTTGCCACCGCCCATGTAATTGCGCCCCCCGTGCTTACACGAATGGTGCTTACGCCCGATACCGTTACCGTGCCCATAGGCGCATCGTGGCAATTTACCGCCACGGGCTATGACCAGCGCGACAGCATTTTCGCTTTCACGCCGGTATGGACGGTTACCGGCGCAGGCAACACCATCAGCGCAAGCGGTATATTTACAGCCGGCGCCACGCCCGGCACTTATACAGTAACCGCAACAGGCAATGGCCTGAGCGACACCGCGGTGGTTATCACCGCTTATACCTGCACGGTGAATGACCGGTACGAAGCCGAAAGCGCCTCTAACCGCGCTACCGGCCCTTACCTGGAAACCACCACGGATGTTGACGGCGGACAGGATTTTACCAACCTGCATGTAAGCGACTGGTTTGCATACAGTACGCTGAATGTGCCGGCCACCGGAAGGTACACCATCAGCATACGGGTATCATCTACCATGGCGGCCACCATATGGATAGGACATAGCGGCAATAATTTTGGCACCATCAACATACCGTCTACCGGCGGCAAGTGGCAAACCATTACCGATACCATGACGCTGCCGGCGCTTTCCTATACCGGCATTCACGTAGCATCCGGCTACTTTAAGTTCAACTGGTTCAGCATCAGCAACTGTGCCGTTGCGCCGGATTCCAGCGCCCGCATGGCTTACAGCAGCGTAAAAACCATTGCGGAAACAGGCGGTATAAAAAAGGTAAGCCTCTACCCCAACCCTACCACCGGGCTGCTGGTGGTGGAGCTGCAGGAACCGGTGTATAAAACAGCCGCGTTGCTGGATATGCGTGGCAACATTGTACAGCAATGGACCATCCCCGAAGGGCAAACGCGTATTACCCGCAACATCGGCAACCTGCCCGGCGGCACCTACATTTTAAAACTGGAGAACGGACGCCGGCAAAAAACGTTCAAAGTCATTAAGCTCTGATAGATTTTTTTGCTATAAAAAAGGCAGGCCTGAAGACAAACTGATCTTCGGGCCTGCTTTATTTTTATGGCGTTCTCATTTAGATATTTAAACGCACAAAAGCGCTGCCATTGCGCCACCAGCCCGTAATTTGCGATTTAAATATTTGTATTTTCCGCCTGAAATTGCTTACCTTGGACCAGCAAGTATCACGTAAAAGGAACAGCACGATTCAGGTTCTTGTAAATAGATCGTTTGTCCCGGAAGCCCTCAGCCCTGTTACTCAAATAACCAGACCTTTATGATTCAAGCAACCACGCATGAAGCTTATTAATACCCTCTGTAGTATACTTAACATGGGCGCCAGCCATGTACTGATAGTGCGCTACGCCGCCATTGGCGTAATACTGGTCATTACTGTGCTTACCCTTATGCGTTACCTGCAATATAATAAAGCGCGGGTAGCCGCGATGAGCGCGCAAATACGTGAGCTGGAAAAAGCCAACCGCTCCCTGAAAGTTTTTATGCGCGAGCTTACGCACGAGATCCGCACGCCCCTGAACGCCATTTACAGCATTGCGCAGCTGAAGCTGACGGATGCGCCGGACAACCCCTACAACGCGCAGCTGCATTATGCCTGCCACAATGTGCTAAGCATTATTAATAATGTGCAGGACCGCAGTAAAATAGAAGCCGGCCAGCCGGATGAAGTGATACGCGAGCTGTTTGACGTACGCAGCTGGGCGCAGGAAGTATGCAGCATTTACCAATACCTGGCCGGCGCCAGGCGCATACAGCTAAAGGTAGAAACAGCCCCGCAGCTGCCCGCGCTTATGTATGAAGATAAAACCTGCCTTACCAAAATAGCCAATAACATTATCGGCAACGCCATTAAGTTCAGCCCCGGGAACACTATTGTAACGGTAAGCATATCGCAGGCCGGCGGGCAATGGCAGATAGCTGTAAAAGACCAGGGGGCGGGCATTAGCCGCGAAAAGCTGGTAACCCTGTTTGATGAATTTACCCGGGAACGCATCAATTTTGCGGAAGGCACGGGCCTGGGGCTTAACATTGCGCAAAAGCTGGCTTACCAGCTGCAGGGCAGCATACAGGTGTTCAGCGAGCCTGATAAAGGCGCCTGCTTTATTATTTGCCTGCCGGTACAGGAATGCAAAAACATGCCGCCCGCGGCCGGCCACACCGGTTATGCCGATGATCTTATTTTCAGCGGCCGCAGGCTGCTGCTGATAGAAGATGATCCTATGAGCCGGCAATACCTGCAAAGGTATTTGCAAAGCAAGGGCTTTGAAGTAGTGGCGGCGGAAGATGGCATGGAGGGCCTGTACCGCGCCGGCTGCGCCCCATTTGACGTTATTATTTCCGATATGGGACTGCCCGGAATAGGCGGACGGGAGCTGCTGGCGCACCTGAAAGCCAACCGGTACCTGTCGCATATACCGGTTATTATTACCTCTGCCGACACCGATATAAGGGACGAGGCACTGCAGGCAGGCGCCGCCGGCTGCCTTATAAAACCAGTGGATTTTAAGCTGCTGCACAAGGTGCTCAAAGCCACCGTACTGCAGGCTGCGCTGGCGCCGGAAACCCGCGCATAAAGCCGGCAGTGGCTGGTTTTTGTATTTGTGATTAAAAAGGTTTACCTTGTTCTTAATTAACGGAACAGCTGTTATACGTTCTCAATAACCATCATCTTTAACCGTCACATGAATACCCGGGCTGGTTACACAGATTCTAACGCACCCCTCTTATGACGAAACTGACACAGATTATACGGACCATTATACGAGCCGGCACCCAAAACGCAGACGAAATAAACAAGCATGCAATTATTGCGGTGAACCGCTTTAGCCTGGTATCGCTGCTGCTGACCGCCGGTTTTGGCATTTTCTTTTACGCGCTTACGGGCGAATGGGTAATACTGGCTGCGGGCCTTACAGAAGCCGTTTTGCTGGCAGGCGTGCTGTGGCTCAACAGCCGGCGCCGGCACCTGGCCGCCAGCTATACCTACATTTGCATCATTAACGCCTCGCTGGTATATTTCAGCGCTGCATTTGGCGCTATTGTAGAAGTGCACCTGGCCTTTCTGCTGCTGCTGGGCGCCTCCCTGCTGTTCTTCCGGCAGGATAAGCACCGGGGCATCAGCATTGGTATTACAGCGCTTACCCTTATTATCTGTAAATACAATTACTCCTATCCGCTCATTGCGCCCATTCTGCAAACATCGTCTGAGCAACTGATGCTGCAATGGGTAGCAAGGCCCGGCATTATCCTGCTGGACTCCCTGGTGCTATGGTACTATAAAAAAACCAATGAAGCCCTGTACAACAGCTTAATGAAACGCAGCCAGGAGCTGGAAGCCGCCAATGCCTACAAGAACTTTTTTATACGGGTAACCAACCATGAGCTGAAAGGCCCGCTGAACGCCATTCACGAGATCAGCCAAACCCTGCTGCTGCATGATGAGGTAGAGGAAAACCCTACCCTGAAGCCCCTGGCGGAAGACCTGTACACGGCCAGCAGCAGCGCCATGCTGGAGGTAACCAATGTGCTGGATATGTCGAGAATTGAAGCCGGCAAGCTGCACGAAGTAGATAACGCCCCCTTTAACATACGGCAGTATATCACTAACCTGTGTAAAGTACACCAATACTCCGCCAGCCGTAAACAGGTACAGGTAATAACAGAATTCCAGGAGCAGCTGCCGCCGGTTATTATTGGGGATAAGGCCAAGCTTACCAAAATACTGGGCAACCTGCTGATAAACGCTATCAAGTTCACGGCAGCCAAAAGCCGCGTAACCGTAAAAGCAGGCATAAAGGATAAACAGCTGTACCTGGCGGTAAAAGACCAGGGCAAAGGCATTCAGCCGGAGCGGCTGCGTACCATTTTTGACCCGTTTGAAACAGAGCAGAACAGCCTGCTGGAAGGCAGCGGGCTGGGACTGTTTATTACCCGCCACTTTGTAGCGCTGCTGGGCGGGCAAATAGCCGTGCAAAGCACCCCGGGTGAAGGCACTGTGTTTACCATACTGCTGCCCCTTGTTACCGGGCAAAAAGCTTCCCCCGCCAAGCCGGATGCCATTGCTCCTGTAAACTACCAGGACAAGCAGGTACTGATCTGCGAAGACGACCAGATCAGCCAGCTGTACCTGGCCAAGTTCCTGGAAAGAAGCGGCTGCACTACCCTGCTGGCGGATAACGGCGCCATGGGCATATCCATGGCGTTACAGGATATGCCGGACCTGGTGATTATAGACTCGCACATGCCGGTAATGAGCGGCAAAGCCACTATTACGCATATACGCCAGCATCCCCGCCTGCAGCACCTGCCGGTAATAGTAATTTCAGGCGATGCATACCCGGGAGAAAGTGAGGAGCTGCTTGCAGCCGGCGCCAATGAATACCTGGTTAAGCCGGTAAGCTTTAAAACATTGAACGACGTTATAGGCAAATACCTCACCTCTCCTGAATATGAATGGCAGCGCTAACCCACAGACGGCTGCTCAGGCCATGCGGTAACGGGCAGTGTCCATACGGCTCCAGTCGATATTACCCCGCATCATCGTAGCCAGTGCATTCACAAAGCGCAGCAGCTCGCGGTTGGCGGCATCACCAAATGCCGGCAAATGAGCGGCCAGCTGTATAAATTCCTTTACCTTACCATCGTGTATTTGTGTGGCTTTGAACACCGCATCTTCCAGCGGCAGGCCTTCGTGGTTTTTCAGCAGCATTACCAGGTTCATTTCATCTCCCTGCTCCAGCTCTTTCTTATAGGAAAAAAGGTCGTTGGCATAGCAAATAGTGTCTGAGCACAAGGTAATGAGGGTTTGCACGGTACTATGCCAGCGCATTTCCTCCGGCAATTGAATGCCTTCCATAATCTCTACCAGGTCGGCAAAGAAGTTGGCGCCGCCAAACTCCTGCCGGAACTGCATGTACTCTTCCACGGCAGGCATGCGGTTTTGCTTTACCAGCTCAATGCGCCACAGGTTGGCCACAAAAGCGCGCTTCATACTTTCTGCAAAACGCTGCTGCCAGGCAGGCGTACTGCGGCGGCAAATGCGCTCCCAGAAATTGCTGATGGCGGCCAGCGCCGGGCCATGCTGCGGCAGGGTTTTTCTTTCATGCAGCACCAGTATGCGGCGCACCTGCTCCAGGAACATTTCAAAGTTCGCTTTGTTACGAACAGCTTCGGTGTCGGCGGTAGCTACGTCGTACTGGTCGTCCAGCACAAACAGCAGGGTGTTAAGATCAGCGGCTATGCACAATGCCTCCAGGTCGGCATTGGGAAACATGCGCGCTACCATCCAGGTGAACTTCTGCTGCCGGTAATGATCCATTACCGCATCGGAAGTAATAAGGTTAAATGTTTTTACCCATTGCGCGGTATGCGCATCGGCCTGAACGGCTAACGGGTTTAAACGGGTTGGAAAAGGGCAATACAATGCCGGATAACTCATTGAGTTTTTCGTGAGTGCCATAGGAAATAAATTTTGTTTGGGGATAAGATAGCTAAATTTGAGCAATAAGGAGGGGAACGCCGCAATAGCGGCCGATAGCGGGCTTACACTGAAATTATGCTGCAGCGCCGTTGTAATTAAGAATGAAGAATGAATAATTAAGGGGCGGGTGTTAAACAGATGCGGGAAGATAGCGCATGGCCGGCTACAAATTTGAATGCGGGCTAATTCACACCAACGTAAAAGTATACACGTAATGCATATGAGATAACCGCCCTTACTTTTACATTCTACATTTTACATTTGATATTTTACATTCTCCTGAACGTTTTTTCAAGCAGGGCGCGCGCCGCGGCCTCCCCGCTGTCCGCTGCCATGCTGAGCCAGAACATGGCATAGGTTTCATTTCTTTCCACGGCCAGGCCGTTCAGGTAATAGCAGCCCACCTCTTTCTGCGCACCGGTTTTGCCTGCTTCCGCCGCCATTAGAAAATAGCGGAATGCCTTCAGGTGGTCTTCCTTGGTTACTGCATTGCGCTCATAAAATGCTGCCAGGCAATACATAGACTCTACATGCCCTACAGCGGCGGACCGCTCGTATAACTCCACGGCTATACGAATATTATGGTTATTGGCGGCGCCCAGCTGCGGCTGCAGGTGCCCGTTGCTGTCATAGGCAAACGTGCCTTTCAGCAGCTCATAGGCCAGGCGGTTCTGGCATTCGGAGCCTGCAACGGTGGCGCCCTGGTGCAGGTAACGCGCGGCTGCTTTCAGGTTACGGGCTTTATGATCGCCATAAAAAACAGCTTTGAACGCGGGAAAGCAGCAACCTTCCTCATCCTGCAGATCCAGGTCGGCGGTTTTGCAATACCACTCTGCTGCGGCATAAGGATCACGGTCTTCCTCATACCCTTTATCAAAATAACGTGCCAGGCACGCCATGGCCTTCAGGTAACCCAGGGATGCGCTTTTCATAAGATATTCCAGCGCCAGTTTCCGGTCGTCCCGGTTAGGCTTGAAAAAATAGCCCGGCACCAGGTGCACGCTTCTCCACAGCAGGCGGCCTTCATATATGCGCTTGCCTACCAGGTAATAGCAGTGCATGCTGCCGTAATGTATGCCCAGGTTCACATAATGGGTAGCAATGCTGTAATCGTGTGTACGCGACCGTTTTTCCAGCTCCATTTCTGCCAGGCGCGCACAGGCCCAGCCGCTGCCCTGCTGCACAATTTCCTCTAACAGCTGGATGGATTTCAGGCGGTTAATAACAGCGGTATTGCCGCTCTCCCCTTTCCAGTACAGCTGCACCAGCTGTTCGCCCGCGGCAATGCATCCTTCCTGCAGGGCGGTATGGTAGTAGTTCAGTGTTTTTAAAATGTGGCGGGGCTGCGCGTTTAGCCCTTTCCGGTATATATTGCCCAGGCGCATCCACGCGGCGGGATGGCCATAACGGGCAGCGCGGCGGTAGTAAGCCACGGCCTGCTGGTTATGCGGGTTGGCTGCCGTAAGGCAGCCGGCGTAGTCGTATATCAGCATAATGTTCTCGGGGTGGTAGGCCAGCGCCTCCTTAAAGTAATGCAGGGCTTTACTCCACTCCTTACGGCAGGCATAGAACCGTGCCAGCGCAGGGGCGCCCCGGTGCGGCGACAAACGGTACATGGTTTCAAAATGCGTGAGCGCTTCTGACGGCGCATGTTTGCCCAGCCAGCAATACCACGCATAATGGCCACGGTACACGGCCCTTACCTCATTACGTGCATGAGCAGGCAGCCCGCTGTACAAAAGGTAAGCGTATGCCTGCATACTGTCGGACCATACATCGGGCGGCCGCTGGTACAGGGGCATGCCTTCCTTAACAGCTACCTGGTGCATTTCCGGCGGTGTTTTACGCAGGGCATCCAGCATGGCTATACGTAAAGTAACGGATTCAGGCTCCAGCTGCAGTGCTTTTTTGTACCAGAAAGGCAGCTGGTGCAGGTCGCCCTGCTCATCCAGCACAAATTCCCTGGCAGTGCCGTAGCGGGGGTCCACGGCGTTCATATAGCCCAGGTACAACCAGGCATGAAAGGGCCTTGCAGAAAGCGTTACCGCAGTTTCCAGCAACGCTGCCGCGTGGTCCATTCCTTCGTTAAGACTTTTTAAACTGTAAACGGATGCGGCAGCTGCGGGCAGCGCCCCTCTTTTCGTATATGCGTCGGATAAAATACAGTCGGCAAGAATAATATGCGCTGCATATGACTGCGGGTAACGGGCCAGCCATTGCGCGGCAAGCTGCCGCGCACTTTTCAGCTTAACAGGATAAAGCCGCAGGTATTTTTCCAGGTCGCCCGGCGTATTTTCCGCCTGTTGTTCGTAGCGTTCCTGTATTCCCCGGTATAAATATTCCAGCGTATCAATATCCTCCTCACGCACCAATTCCAGCAAAAAAAGAAAGTTTTTCAATCCGTTGTTCTGCATCATTGTTTCACCACAAATGTATTGGTTAAAATGCGGGTAACTGTTGTTCTGCAGGAACTGCTTTTCAAGCGGATACAGGTCCCAGTGCAAGTTCTGCAATTTACAACGGTTATTTGTTAATGAGATGTAAATGATTGTGAGTTCACTAATACGGACAAGAGTTTTGTATTGCAAAAACCCTCCCGCATAGCAGGCGGCGGCATGAAAAACACATGGCTGATATAAACAGTAAGCTGCTGGGAAATAATAGGGTGAGATGGGATTATTGGGCACTGTGACGGCATTTTGCTGCCAATAGCAGCCTGTCCGATATGATTATGAGCCGGGGCAATATGTACGGTGAAATAATGAGCGCCAGGCAGCAGGTATCATTCACTGCAGGCGTATAATTTATAATGATTATCCGCTTTCTTATACCATCCTCCCTGAAAACCCTTCATAGCAAATGGTTTTGCAAAACCGGCACTTCCGGCAGGACGGCCTTCCAAAGCCGCTGCAGGCTTGATGTTTGAGCGGTATGCCTGCGCGGCGCAAACGGTATCAGGGCACTGATTTAAAGCCATGCCCGTTTCCTTTATTCAGGTGCTCCATTAAATGTACGGCAATCGCATTCACCAGCTCGTTGTTTACTTTACTGCCGGGTGCAGGTTCAAGCACCCCATTCTCCCGGCGGTAGTAATCAACGGCGTGGTCTTCATCTATCAAAACGCGGTAAAAGGCAGCCCCCTGCTCATGGTGCGGCTCAACGGTAACTACATGGTTTTCTCCCTGCAGGTCAAAATCGAGAATAAATGATTCCATCCTACAAATTACAAAAATTGCCGTATTTAGCCGTCATCGTTTCATCTGCAGCCGTTGAACAGCAGCTTGATCAGCAGGCTGTTATGCTACCTGTAAGGAACAGTAATAACATTCAGCGAAGCCGGGGCAGCGTTTACGGTAAACCGGCTGCCGGCGGTTAGCTGGTGGGTAACCGGCACTATGTTTTGCGGCTGATCCAGTGTGTTAATAGTCGTTGTACTGGCAGTAAGCACCTGCTGACCGGCCTGCGCTGCTTTAGGCACCTTTACCCCCTGCAACGCTATTTGCAGGGACCGGGGCTGTGCACCTGCATTCACTATTTTCAGGATTACGGTATGTGCATTGGCATCAATAACCGCGCTGGCATACAGGCTGTCTTTACCGGCCAGCGCTTCGCCGTTGCGCAAAATGGGCACTACCTGTGTGCCTTTGTTAACGGAGAACAGCTTTTGCACATAATAGTTAGGAGTGCCTACTGTGCGCAGGTTATCGAACCAGATAAGGTCCGGCCGCCACTGCCAGGCATCCACATGGGCAAACAGCGGAGCATAGGAGGCCATCTTCACCACATCTGCATTCCTTTCCAGGCCTGTCATAAAAGCGGCTTCCGCCAGGGCGCTGCCCCAGGTGTTGCGGCTTTCTGCTTCCGGGCCTTCCTTGGTGTGGGCGGCATATTCGCCTGCAAATATCTTTGGGCCTTTGCTGCGGTCGTAATGATCGTAGCGGGCGGCATTGGAAAGAAACCATTGCGGGGGCATGTAGTAGTGCTCGTCAATAAGATCGGCGCGGGTATCTTTCAGCTCCTTCCATAAATAATCGAACATGGGGCCTTTGGAGAACGGCCCGGCGCTGGACACCAGCTTTATCTGCGGGTACTTTGATTTTATAGCCTTTTCAAAAACCCTGTACCGTTCTATATACTGCGGGTCCCATTGCTCATTGCCTACCCCCATCATGGTTAAATGAAAGGGCGCTGGGTGGCCCATATGGGCGCGCAGCGCGCCCCATTGGGTAGTGGTATCGCCGTTGGCAAATTCAATGAGGTCCAGCGCATCCTGCACGTAAGGGTCCAGCTCATTCATGGCCGCCACTTCGCCGGTATTGAACTGGCAGGCCATGCCGCAGTTAAGAATGGGCAGCGGCGCAGCGCCTATATCTTCCGCCAGCTGAAAATATTCAAAGAAGCCCAGGCCAAAGCTCTGGAAATAATCCGGCGTGGAGCGGTGTGCAAACTCGGTGTTCCAGCGGTTTACGATGAGCGTGCGCTCCTCTGGCTTACCTACCGTTTTTTTCCACTGGTAGCGGGTGGCCAGCTCGCGCCCTTCCACAATACAGCCACCGGGAAAACGGATAAAGCCGGGATGCAGGTCGGCCAGCATTTGCGCCAGGTCGGCCCGCAGGCCATTGGGCCGGTGTTTCCAGGTATTATCGGGGAACAGCGATACCATGTCAATATCTATTTTGCCCTGGCCTTTAAACAGCAGCTGCAGCTTTCCTTTGGCTGCGGCGCCGGTAGCGGTAAGCGACGCCTTGTACACCTGCCAGCCGTCACGGAAGCCGCTTAAAGCAGCTTCGCCTATGGGCGCTCCATTCTCATCCAGCAGCACTATCCGGGCCTGCAGCTGCTTTCCGTTTGCTGCATTGGCCCATACGGAAAAATTATATTGTGCTCCTTTATGAATGCCCATGCCGCGGAAGCCTTCATTTGCCAGGCCATAGCCGCCGTTGGGCGCATTAACGGTAATGCCGGCGTAACGCGGGTTGGCGGTGTTGGCGGATTGACGGTTTACAATGAGTATATGGCCGGTATCGTTGTTTTGTTTTACCTCTTTCCAGCCCATGAGCGGGCTGTTAAACTCAAAAGAGCGGTTCTTTACCATTTCGGCATACAGGCCGCCGTCGGCCGCGAAATTGATGTCTTCAAAGAAAATGCCCCACATGTGCGGCGGCACGTCGGTAACAGGTTTGCCTGCCTGTACAGTGAGCTGCACCTGTGCAGATGTGATGTAACCACAGAGTAATAACGTGGCGCATGCCAGCAATTTTTTACAATGCATATCTATAGGTTAAAATGTTTGAATGATCATTCTTCTACAACCGCCACAAAACCATCATTGGTTCCCATTTTTATTTCCGTTGTGCCGTTGCCGTTGTATTCGCGCTGTGTAAAGTATTCATCTCCCCCGGCGCCGGTGAACAGGGTGCAGCGCCGGCCGCCAAAATCAGCCGGGCGCAAGGTTATTGCGCGCGGAGCGCCTGCGTTGATACCGGCTACGTACCATTTGCGGCCGGCCTTGCGGGCCAGCACCACGTAGCGGCCGGGATAGCCGTCAATAAAACGTACATCGTCCCAGGCTGCAGGCAGCGTGCTTAAAAAGGCTTTTATAAAAGGCGGCATATGCGCCATACCTTCCGGCGTTTCGGCAAGGTGCTGTACGCCGGAGAGAAAAATTACAGGCAGGGCCAGCTCAAAGGCAGCGGTAGTAACGCGTTGTATGCCCGGTATTTTATACAGGCACATGGGCGTAAAATCCATCGGGTCAAACGCATTGCGGGTAAAGGGCAGCATAGCGCAATGCGCCGGCTCTTCATTGGCGTTTTCCTGTGCAAAGGTGATGTATTCAAAGCCCTTTATGGCTTCTGCTGTTACCAGGTTGGGATAGGTGCGCTGCCAGCCCCTGGGCAGGGTGGCGCCGTGAAAGTTCACCATTAAATGATGGGCGGCGGCGTCCTGTAATATCTCCTGGTAGTACTGTATCATAGACTGGCCGTCGCCGCCGAAGAAGTCGATCTTTACGCCGGCAACGCCCGTCTTTTGCAGGCGGCTGAACTCCTGTTCCCGTGCGGCATGCGTCAGCAGCTTGCTACGCGGATGGTAAGGCGTGGTGTTCCAGCTGCCTGCGGAGTTATACCACAGCCATACGCCTACGTTCTTTTGCCTGGCCGCCGATACCAGCAGCTGTATGCTGTCGTACCCGATGCGGGTGTCCCAGTCAACATCTATGAGGCAATATTCCCAGCGCATACCGGCGGCATAATCAATAAAACGCTTTTGCGTGGCGTAGGTAACGGAGTTGTCTTTCAGCAGGGCCCAGCTCCAGGCGGCTTTGCCGGGTTTTACAAAATCAAAGCTGCCTTTTACAGCAGGCGGCGCCAGGTCGGTGCCCAGCGTGGAGGCTGCAATGGCGGCCAGCGGGCCTACCGCGATAATACGCCAGGGCGTGTGCCAGGGCAGGCGCGATTGCGGTAAATATCCGCCGCCGGGAAATACTTCCTGCGGCCCGGGAAAACCGATGGTATAGGCGGTTCCCTTTGCATTATTTAAACGCGAAGCGCAATAGCTCCCATCTACCGCGGCTTCTGAAATAAGGGCCCATACATTGCCGGCGCGGAACAGCGCGGGAAATACCCACCCGCTTTTTGTGGGCGACGGTGCGCCAACGGCTATCTCCTTTTTATAATACTCTTCGTAGCAGGGGTTCACCTGCTCCCACCCTGTTTTGGCATCGCTCATGGGCTGCAGCCATGCTTTGGCGGTATTATTAAAATGAAAAGAGGTGGTTTCCGCGGTAATACTTTTTACGGCAGTATCGTGGTCCGGGAAAAAATAGCGGAAGGCCACACCGTTATCCGATACGCGGAAAATAATATCCATGGGCTGCTGCTTTGCATTGCGCAGGTGCAGGGTAAGCTCATTGGCCATATAGTTGCACTCGCGGCGTTTGCCGGTGCGCAATACATAGTGGTTTGCTATTATGGAGGCTGCTGTGTCTTCCAGGGTAAGGCCTTTTGAAAAGTCGCCGTCTGTACGCATAAGGCCCAGCGCAGACGGCGCCAGCACCGGCTGCCCGTTGTATTGTATGGCGTACTGCCATTGCTGTTGTTTGGTGGCTGATATTTTCACCTGTAGCTGTTTGTCAGGACCGGCAATAGTAAAAGTTTGCGGCAGCTGCGCATGGCTATAGCATGCCTGCAGGCATAACGTGGTGATGGTAAGGATGCGTTTCATGATACGACCCTAATATACGATTATTATTTGTACAATTGACACTTAATTCAATTATGAATTATCAATTACGAATTACGAATTGGGGGAAGTGTTGTAATAGGAATAGTGTTATTGGAAGGCTTAATTCAATTACGAATTACTGAATTACGAATTATGAAACGCGAAGCGGGGGCATTGCCTGTTCCGCTTTTGCAGAAAATGCCATTGAAAATAAATAATGCATTGGGAATAGGAGCTGTTTGCAATAAGATAGTGTTATTGAATTACGAATTACGAATTGCGCTTTCGCTGCATTACAATTCGTAATTCGTAACTCGTAATTGATAATTCGTAATTGAATTTAGTTTGTATACGCGGGGTTTTGTATCAGCACGCCCTTGCTACGGTCTATCTCCTGCTGGGGTATGGGGAAGTAGTAGTGTTTGGGCCGTTCAAAGGTACGCGCCGGTTCTACTACGCTGCCATCATAGGCCAGTTTGGGCTTGTTATAATAAGTAGTAATGTCAATCAGCTTGGCTTTATCCCAGCGGAGCAGGTCCTGGTGGCGCTGGTTTTCGCCGCACAGCTCTACACGGCGTTCATGCATCAGCGCGGGCATACCTGCGCCTGAAACGGCAGGCAGCGCGGCAGATGCGCGCTTGCGTACGGCATTGATCTCCGCATCGCCGGCGCCGGCGCCCATGGTGCGTATCTTGGCTTCCGCCACCAGCAGGTAAATATCTGCGGAGCGCATCAGCGGCGTTTTCAGGGAGTAGTTTAAACCGCCGGAGGGCTTCCAGGCGCAGAACTTGCGGTAATGGCGGCCGGTGGTGGAAAGGTCGGCGGTGTAGGTGGCTACTTCGGTACCAATATCTACTTTATCGCCGGGGCCCATAAAGCAAACTGCCTTGCGCGGGTCATTGGCTTCATATTCATCTACCAGGCCCTTCACCGGGTAAAAGAAGCTCCACCCGCCCCAGGCGCGCGGCGCATGGTAGGTGATGAAATCTGAATACCCCCACCCGTCTACTGTTTGCACGGCCAGCAGCATTTCAGAATTATTACCTGTAGCAGGACTGAAGTTATCGGCATAGTTGGGCGCCAGCGCATAGTTGGCATTGGTGGTTACCTTGGTGCCGTACTCAATGGCCTTATCCATCTTATTCCACTCCATATACAGCTTACACAGCAGGCCCCAGGCAGTGCCCTTGCTTACGCGGCCTTTATCGGCAGCGCCATAGGATTCTGGCAGCAGGTCGGCTGCCTGCAGCAAATCTGATTCAATTTGCATGCGCAGGGTATCGGCGCTTACCTTGGGTTTGTTATAGTTGCCGCTCAGCACATCATCTTCCGTAACAATGGGCGCTTCGCCATAGATCAGCAGCAGGCGCCAGTAGGCAAAGGCGCGGAAAAAGTGCGCTTCGCCCAGGCAGCGGTTCTTGATGTCGGGATCAATATCGGTGATCTTAGGTATGTAAATGAGCGCGTTGTTGGCGCGGTTAATGGTTTCGTATTTCCAGCGCCAGCCAACCCTTACGGAGTAAGTGGAGGGATCGTACTTGAACTCTTCTATTACCTGGTCGTAGTCATGGTCGCCGCCGCGGATCTGGTCGTCCGAACAGTTATCAAATACAAATTCGTTAAAGCCGGTATAATCTTCTTCCAGCAAAATGTTGTAGATGCCGGTAATACCATCCAGCGCATCGCTTTGGTTGCGCCAGTAGTTGCCCGTGGTATAGCTGCCTTTAGGCTTTACATCCAGCACATTGCAGGAGGCGGCCAGCAGGAACAGCGCGCAGATGCCTATATATATTATCCGTTGCATAGTCTTTTCTTTTAAGTGCCTCATAATTAAAAATTAAGCGTTCCGCCAAAAGTAAAGCTCCTGGCCTGGGGGTAGGCTGCTACATCCACGCCGCGCTGGCGGTTGCCGTCGCTGGTACCGTTATAGCCAAGCATTGGCGTTAAACCGGTATAGTTGGTAAGGATGAACAGGTTTTGCGCAGCTACATATATCCGCATATCGGATATGCCGCTGCGGCCCCAGAGCTTTGCGGGGATGGTGTAGCCCAGGGCTATGTTGCGCAGCGTAAAGTAGTTGCCGCTTTCCACAAACCGGTCCGATACGCGCAGGTTCTGGTTGGCTACGGTTAAGGTCATACGCGGTACGGTATTGCTGGTGCCTTCTCCATGCCAGCGGTTTAACGCTTCTGCATACATGTTGTAGGGATAGATGGGGTCCATGCCCTGCATGCGGTCGGCATTATACAGCTGAACGCCGGCCACGCCTGCGAACGACAGGCTAAGGTCAAATCCTTTGTAGTTGGCGCCGGCCTGTATGCCGTAGGTCATTTTAGGATTGGGGCTGCCCAGGAAAGTGCGGTCGTTTTCGTCCACTATGCCATCAGGCTTGCCATTTGCACCACCGGCTACATCCAAAAATATTACGTCGCCGGGCTTAATATCCCCGCGGCGCGGGTCATTGGCAATATTCGGGTCGTTATCTATCTGCGCCTGGTTCTGGTAAATGCCGCCGGTTTTCCAGCCATAAAAAGCGGCCAGCGGCTGCCCTTCGTAGGTGCGGGAAATTTCCGCGCCCTGGCGGCCGTATAAGGTAGAGCTGATGAAAGAACCTTCGTCATACAGCTTTGTTACCGTATTTTTGATAAAAGAGGCATTGGCGGCAATGTTATAGCTGAACGCCTTGTTACCGCCCTGGTAGCTTACTTCAAACTCCCATCCTTTGTTATTCAGCTCGCCGATGTTACGGTCGGGAATACCTGCGGTGCCGTGTTCGTCCAGTTCGGGCGCAGGCACCAGCATATCGCGCGTGGTTTTATAGAAGTAAGTGATGGTAGCATTCAGGCGGTTATTCAACACGCCTGCTTCGAGGCTTACGTTGGTCATTTCCGCTTTTTCCCAGGTAATGTCCGGGTTGGCCAGGCGGGAGTTCCATACGCCAGTGTACGGATTTTCCCCGAAGGAGTAGCGGCGGTCGCGGCTAATGGGCGCCAGGTACTGAAAATCCGCTACGTTCTGGTTACCGAGCTGGCCCCAGCCGCCGGTTAATTTCAGGTTAGAGATAAAATTAAGGTTGTTCTTAATAAAGTTCTCATCTGATATACGCCAGCCCAGCGAGAATGCGGGGAAATAGCCCCAGCGGTTGCCTGCCGGGAATTTGGAGGAACCATCTGCGCGGAAGGTGGCGGTTAGCAGGTATTTATCCTTAAAGCTGTAAAAGCCTCTTACAAAGCCGGAGGCCAGCGCGCTTTGCGGGTTAAAGTTACCGTTGATGGCGTGATAGTCGTTACCGTTATCCAGCACGCGCTGATCCGGGGCTTCATCATTCAGGCCCCAGCTTTCTGCACGGAAATAATACCCGTTAAAGGTTTGTACGGAGTAACCACCGGTTACGGTTACACGGTGCTTTTGCGCAAACAGGCGGTTAAAGGTGAGGAACACTTCGCCCAGCTCTGATTTATTGCTTTCGCTGCGGTTCCACAGTTCGGCGTGGTCGCGGGTGCGGGTTTGATCCAGCACTTTTGGCACAAAGCTGTACTGGTTGTAAATGCTGCCGTCAAAGCCATAGTTACCGCGCAGCGTTAGCCCGTCAATGATCTCTATTTCCGCGTATACATTGCCTAACAGGCGGTAGTTCTTATTCCAGCTGTCGGTAGTTTCGGCGGTAAATACCGGGTTGTTAATGTCGCCCAGCTGGTTGCTGGCTTTGGACGAGCCATAGCTGCCATCGGGGTTGCGCACCGGTATGGCCGGGTTAAAACGCAGGGCGCTGAACAGCAGGCCGGTTTGGGAAGAGTAGGTGTCAAAACCCTGGTTCTGCTTGTAGGTGAGCTGCAGGTTCTCCCCTACCTTCAGGTGCTTGCCTATTTTATGCTCCGAGTTAATACGCAGGGAATATCTTTTAAAGTAGGTATTTTCCACCAGGCCCTTTTCATCATAGTAACCGCCGCTGAACATATAGCTGGAGGAGGCGTTGCCGCCGCGCAGGCTTACATCGGCATTGGTTACGTTACCTGTGCCCAGGATGGCCTTTTGCCAGTCGGTACGCTGGGTGGAGTAGTAAGGATCGTTCCAGATGGGGTCAACGGCGGCGCCGTCGTTGGTGTAGCGCTCTTTTTTCAGCATGGCCAGCTCCGGGGCTGTAAGCAGGGGAATGTAACGGATAACATTCGATACGCCGCGGTACACATTTACCGAAGCCCGCAGCTTTTCGCCGTAGTTACCTTTTTTGGTGGTGATGATAATAACGCCGTTGGCTGCACGGGTACCGTAGATGGCAGAGGAAGATGCATCTTTCAGTATTTCCATAGAGGCAATGTCGTTGGGATTAACGTCATTGATACCGGCGGCCGGCACCCCGTCAATTACCACCAGCGGTTCCGCATTATTAATGGTGCCGGTACCGCGGATGCGGATGCTGGGTGTGGTACCGGGCGATCCGTCGGACCGCACAATATCCACGCCGCTGGCGCGCCCCTGCAGGGCCTGGGCCGCATCGCTCACGGGCAGGTTCTTAATGTCAGCGCCTTTAATAGAAGAAATGGTACCGGTAGCATCCCGGCGGGTTTGGGTACCATAACCTACCACCAGCACCTCATTTAACCCCTTGCTGGCAACTTCCAGGGCAATGTTAATGTTAGACTGCTCGCCAATGGTGAAGGTTTGCGGGCGGTAGCCCACATAGGAAAAGCTCAGGGCCCGTACGCCGGCAGGCACCTGTACTGAAAAACGGCCGGCGGCGTCTGTAACCGCGCCGCCCGGTGCCCCCTGGAGGGTAATGGTTACGCCGGGCAGGCCTGTACTATCTGAAGTACTGGTAACCTTTCCGGTAATGGTTCGCTGCGCCAGCGCCGTGTTTACACACAGGCATAGCAAAAAGAGGAAGCAATAAGACTTCCATGTGTAAAATTTTTGCATAGCAGGAAAAATAAAAAGTGATTAAAACGATTCAGTTGACCTAATCGTGAAAAATGAATAATGCCGCAATTCTCTCTATTCACAAAAATAGATATGGCTGGTAAATAATGTACACACCACATTCATTGACTACACGATGTGCTGTTCTTCATTGTTCTTCTTTATGTGCATAAAGTAGTTGGCTTATTAAAGGTAATGCCCCGGGCAAAGCTAATATAATAGCATTTTACCTACATAACATGCTGTATTAACCCTGTGTTAATTCCCCGCTGTTACTTTTTATTAACCGCTACATAATTTACAAGGGTGCCAATGGGAGGAATTGTTATTTCTACCACATCGTTCTCCTGCAGGGTAAAGCTGTTATCCGGCACCAGGCAGGTGCCTGTCATCAGGTAGCAGCCATCCGGGAAATCGCATTCTCTGAACAGATACCCGGCCAGCTCCTGGTGGCTGCGTTTCATCTGGCTAATGGGTACGGCATCTTTATACTGCACTTCATTGTTGCGCAGTATCTGCATATGTATTTCAGTTTCCGGCGGAAGCGGGTTTTCCGGCACATACAGGCAGGGGCCTATGGCGGCGCTTTTCTCATATACCTTGGCCTGCGGCAGGTACAGGGGGTTTTCTCCTTCTATGCTGCGTGAGCTCATATCGTTGCCGATGGTATAGCCTTGTATACCGCCATAGCTGTTAATGAACAGGGTAAGCTCCGGTTCCGGCACATCCCAGGTAGAGTCTTTACGGATGTACACCTGCTGGCCGTGGCCTACTGCGCGGGCAGGGGTAGATTTAAAGAACAGCTCCGGCCTTTCCGCCTCATATACCATGTCATAAAAGGTGGCGCCGCCGGCTACTTCCGACTCTTCCATGCGCGCTACGCGGCTGCGGTAATAAGTAACGCCTGCCGCCCATATTTCCTGCGCGCCAATAGGCGGCAGCAATTGCTGTTTAATGACAGCCGCTGCATCAGGGGCTGCTGCCGCCACGGAAATAGCCGCCTGCAGGCTGGTGAACAGGTGCGGGCTATTCACCAGCAGGTCCCAATGCGTGTGCAGGTGATAATAAAGCCCGTTGTAATACGCGATAATGCCAGACGTTGTTTTGTAAAGACGGATATAGCTCATGAATATATATTTAGGTGTTATTCGGGAAATGCGGTACGGATGTCGTTAATGGGCATATGCCATAAACGCTGCGCCAGGGAGTCCATTGTAGCATACGGGCCTTCCAGGTGCACGGTGGTTTGCCGGTAGGTGATGGTAGCGCCGGGCGCCAGCGGGCGCGCGTCTGACGATGACTCCAGCTCGTAAAAGGGGCCCATTTGGGAACCATCTTCCAGGGGGCCGTCGTTATAGCAGTTGGCTACATCTCCTTTATAGGGTTCCTTTTGATGCTCCCATTTTGAATTTACATATTTCCCATCCGGGTTAATGCTGAAAAGTATAAGGGTAATGGCGCCGGTTTCCGTATCTACGCTGCCTGTCATGGGCAGGGCAATTTCAGGCGCCAGGCCTATTTTACCGCGATGCCGGCCATTGGCTTTCAGCAGCACCAGGCTGTCTTTTATTTGAAGATACCCGGGTGGTATCTTGCCAAAATAATCATCATGAATAAGGCTACGGGCATTGGCCAGCGGCCTGAAAGGCGCCACTATCACTGCTTTATCTGAGGGCGTATACATGCCCAGGAGCCATATGGATAAAAGGCCGGTGCCCTCTTTCCAGGCAGCATTGCCTTTATTGGTAACGGTATTTTCTGTGCGGTAGGCTACGGAAGCAACGCTTTCAGGCAATGTAAAACCCAGCTGCTGTACAATAGCGGCCCTGTTCAGCAGGGTGATGCTGCGGGTAATACCTACCTGGAAACTGGCGCCGGCATAGTTCTGCAAACTGGCTTCTTTAGCATAGCTCACCATATCCTGGCTTTGCTGCTGCATGATAAACGCTGCCGTATCAATAAGGCCGGGGGTTTGCCAGGTGTCGAAAGTAAAGGGCTTGCCTTTAGGGAAGAACAGGGCGTACTGCCCGCCTTCGGGCCCCAGCCAGAAACGTTCTTCGCCGCCATAGGCATTGATGTGCGGCTGGTATTTACCCGCATCAATCAGCTTATAGTTGATCCAGCCGTAGCTTTTACCCTGGTAGCCGCGGGCGGTGCTGGTCATTACACGCGCCTGGTAGTCGCCGGTTACGAGCACCATGCTGCTATCGTCCCGGCTTTTCAGCGTTACCAGGTTGGCAAGCCGCTGGTGCAGAAAGTTTTCATCGTACTGAAAGGTACCGGCGCTGTCGGCCGGATTTGCCCCGGCAGATTGCTCCTGCTGCCTGGCAGCCGGATGGCAGGAAAAAAGAACAGCAATAAAACATACGTGGAACAGGCGTTTCATGAATTTTAAATTACGAATTATTCAATTACGGACGATGCTGAAGCGGGTAAGCCCCAGGTAATATGATAAAATAAAGAACAAGGTACGGAAAGGTACGGCTCCCGGTAAAATGTTTTACTATCATTCACCCCGTGTATGCGCCGGCGGAGGGAGCAGACGGCTTTGGGCCAAACGTGGAATTGCAGCAGGTTGTTAACCGCCTGCAAGTTGACGTTTTTTTGGATGCCGGTATTATCCTTTACAAGCCAAAAATTATACTATATTGGCAACTATAGCGCTTAATAAACGCCGCATTGTATATTTTCAGATCAAAATCCAGTTCCACATATGAAACCGATCCTCCGCAAAGTAGCTGTGAACGGCGGACAATCCTTTAGCGTGCGGGAAGATGTGCTGCCCTACCTGTACAACCACTGGCATTACCACCCGGAGGCCGAGCTTACGCTGATCCGCAAGGGACGCGGCACGCGACTGGTAGGCGACCACATGGAGCGTTTTACAGATGGCGACCTGGTGCTGTTGGGCCCCAACCTTCCGCATATGTGGCGCAATGATGCCGACTATTTTGATGCCGGCAACGGACTGCATATTGAAGCCGTGGCCATTCACTTTCATGAGCACTTCTGGGGAGATACTTTTTTGCAGCTCCCGGAAATGGAACCGGTACGGCTGCTGCTGAAACAGGCCCGCCGGGGCATTCAGCTGCACGGGCAGGCAAAGGCGCAGCTATCTGCCCAAATGGAGGAAATACTGCATGCCGGCGGCCCGCAGAAAGTTACCATGCTCATTCATTTGCTGACAGCGATTGCCGCCACACCGGAAAAGAGCTTCCTCAGCAGCCTGGGTTTTGTACAGGAATACAACCTGCAGCGCACGGATAAGATCAACGAGATCTATCATTATACTTTCAGCAACTTTACCCAGCCGATTAGTATTGAAACAGTAGCCAGGGCGGTACATATCAGCCCTCACTCTTTTTGCCGGTATTTTAAAACGCGTACCTCCAAAACATATTTCCGGTTCCTGTCTGAGCTGCGGATCGGGTACGCCTGTAAGCTGATACTGGAAAATGATATGAGCATGGCGCAGGTGGCCTATTCATCGGGGTTCAATAATCTCGCAAATTTTAACCGGCAGTTTAAAGCAATTACGGGAAAAACGCCGTTAGGGTATTTTAAAGGGTATGTTGGGGAGGGTTAGGGAGATTTCCTGAGCTATCTTAACCATATCTTTCTCTAACCAGTAAATAATCTTGTAATGCCCTTTGACCAGGAAACGATATTCCTTACTTCTGTGTTGAAGAAGGGGCTCAGGAGGACCTATTCTGGGATGGGTTTGGAGAAGGCGTTATGCTTGTAATAATCAAAAATATCTCTCAGCTGGTTTTGTGCAGTATGGGTCCATAATACTTTTATTCCCAATTGTCAATCTCTTTCTTTAGATCATTGGCGCTGGTTAAACGCCCGTTTCGATCATCTTTTTCTGCCTGATCTATAACAGTATTAAGCTCTTCTAATGACATAGGATATGACAGGTCTTCTGCTGTTAATTTGGATTGCTCCATGCGCAGCATGTTTTTAAACCGGCGTATAACCGCCTCATTCTGAATACATAAGAAGTTTTGAATGAAATTGATCTTCCTGGCCTGAAGGTTACTGCGCATAATCAACCTGTTTGTTATAGAGATACAAAATTCGCCTTACCTTGCCAAAACTCCCCTCTCATGAAAAAATCCATGACCCGCAGCCATAGCCGGCTGCCGATCATGGACTATCCATCACAGACTATCTTATCCTAGAAATTCCAGCCGGCTTTCAGGCCCCAGAAACCCAGGTGGCCATCTTTAAACCAGGATTCGTATTTGGCTTCAAGGTCAAAGCCTAGTACGCGCAGGCCAATGCCCGGGGCAAAGATAGCAGCTGTGCCATCGCCACCGGTAAGGTTAGCTGCGCCGCCCTCTACCTTCACGTACAGCAGCGGAATGAACTTGTACTTGATGCCTACACGTACCGGTACGGCAGATAATGCATCGTATTTTGCGTTAACACCCGGCGATACCTCAAACGACTTGCCGCCAAAGCGCATATAACTAACGGAGCCGGTTACACCCAAACCGCCTATCAGTTTAATATCCGCTCCCACACCGATACCATAGCCGGTGTTGTACATGTCTTTCATGTCCCCAACCGGGAAGCCGGCTTCCACGAAAGGACCAATACTAAATCTTTTCAATTGCGCTTTAGAAATGCCGCTGGTCATACACAGCACCAGCAGCACGCCAGTTATCATAGAAAGGATCTTTTTCATCTGAGTGGTTTTGTTCAGGAAAAGGTTATTATAAATTTTACGTAAATGTAAATAATTATTTTATAAAGTTATGAAAGCGTATACGGCATACAACCATTCTATGTTATTAAGTGTTAACCCATTAAACCATCCGGGTAGCGGCTGGTCTTTATAACGCAGCCGGCCGCCATGTTTTACCACCGCCGACAGTGCCTGTTAAGTACTGTTAACAACTGTTAAATACTACTAACAAAACACGGTCTGGTTTAAAAAGTGCAGGTTATTTGCATGATGCGGCTGTTTCCTGTTATCCATTATTTATTTACCCCCGGTTGAATATATTACGAACAGGATATACCATGAACAGGATCATCGTTTTACTGGCGGTCTTATGGACCGCCGGCGCCCCGCCCCTGCTGGCGCAGGACACCATTAACACGGCCGGTTTGCCGGATAAATGGAGCCTGCAGCAGTGCCTTGATTATGCACGCCGGCACAATATACAGCTCAACAGCCTGCGCTTAAACCAGGCCACCAGCGAGCAGGATCTGCTACAATCCAGGGCAGCACGCCTCCCCAGCCTGGACGGCACGGTTACACAATCTTTTACCAATTCCAGGAATACCAATCCCGTAGTAGGCGGTTTTCAAACGCAGTCCAGCCTGGCCAGCAACTATGCGCTCAACTCTTCATGGGTGCTGTACCAGGGCGGCTACATCCGTAACGACATCAGGGAAAAGAACCTGCTGCTGC
>NZ_DASTRI010000166.1:0-12717 GCF_035761305.1 Chitinophaga sp.
ACGGCCATACAGGCCGATACGATAGGGCAGCTTTACGCCCAAACCAAAGCCAATGGCTACGTCCGCACTGTTATAGGAGTCTTTTACATCCACTGTTACATTGCCGCCTTTATCCTTGGCGCTTACCAGTAATCCCAGCTGCGGACCCGCCTCCAGGTAAAACTGCGGTATCAGGTAGTACTGGAACATTACCGGGATGTTAATGTAGTTCAGCGCCAGGGTACGGTCTGCCGTGAGTACAGGGTGCTTTGCTCCCTGGCCGGAAAACAACAGCTCGGGCTGCAGGGCCCAGTTATGAAAGCGCAGGTTTACAAAACCGCCAACATGGCCGGACACGCGTGCGCTGGAGCCGTCAATATCTGTCAATTGTGCAATGTTTAAGCCGCCTTTAGCGCCAATGTGGATGCTTTGCGCATGTACAGAAAAAATGGCGGAAACCGCCAGCAGTGTTAATAGGATATGTTTTTTCATAATATAAAGATAAGCTGAGCCTGTGGGGCAAAATATATGCCGGTTTATAAGTAGGGCAGGAGGGAAACAGTTTCCCGCCACAGAATGTTGCAGGTATTTCAACCTGTAAAAATAGCCGGGGCGTTCTGTCAGCACGGCCCCGGCTATTGAATTGGATTATTTTCCGGCGTAACGGCGGCGGGTTTGCGGCGCAATCCCGTGCCCTGCCTGTATGTTACTGCTGCGCAACTGCGGGTAAAAGCGTTCGCAACCGGTAGTAAAAGCGTTCGCACTTCCCGGTAAAAGCGTACTATACCCGTAGTAAAAGCGCACTCGTGGTTTTCACCTGCACACTGCTATCCATCTGTTACGCTTTACCCGCCTTGCCGCTTCCGCTGCAATTAATACAGCGTAAACTCAACACGCCGGTTCTTTTGCCGGCCGGCCGCGGTTTTATTACTTGCAATGGGCTGGCTTTCGCCGTAGCCGGTAGCTTCAATTCTCGACGGGTTGGCGCCCCTGTCTACCAGGTATTGTTTTACAGACTCTGCGCGGTCTTTTGAAAGGCGCATATTATTGGCTTCCGTGCCTACATTATCGGTATGCCCGGCCAGCTTCAGGCTGAAGCCTTTAGCCTTCAGCAGCTCTGCCACGCGGTTAAGGGAGGCGTAGGAGCTGGGCTTAATGCTGGATTTACCGGTTTCAAATTCCAGGTTCTGTATGGCTTCGCGTACTATCCGGCGGTCCTCCTCCGTAACCTGTTTCACCACAGTAACCTTGGGCGTGGTATCTCTCGGCAGGTCGCAGCCGCTGCCATCTACCTTGGTACCTTGCGCAGTGCCGGGGCATTTGTCAAAGAAGTCAGACACACCATCGCCGTCACTATCCTTCAGCAGCTTATCCACATCGGCGCTCAGGCGGGTATTGGCGCTGCGGGTATTTTCCAGCTCCTGCTGCAGGGCGGTTTTTTGCGCCAGCAGCTCGTCATACATTACTTTGGCAGGGTTGTTCCAGGCCAGCTGCGGCTTGTGCGTGGGGCCCAGGCTAAATTCCAGGCCGGCGTACCCATAGGAATATTTATCCCGGTTAGGGCCGTAATTATACCCGTCCAGGTTATCCCCGTCCACATAATGCATGGTATAGCCCAGGTCCAGGTTCACTGCGTCAGATAGTTTAAACTTCAGTCCCGCGCCTATGGGAATAATCAGCTCTTTAATGGAGCCATCGGGTTTATAATCCATTTCATTGCCGTTGGCGGGGGTAACTTTAGGGCTGTAACCTGCCAGTCCTGCGCCGGCCGATACATAGATCTGTACAAAATTCTGCTTATACAGCCAGTTAATAGTGGCAACGTTCACCACAGCGCTTAATGCAGCCGACCATTTCAGGCTGGTTTCAAATGACTCATAGGCGCGGTTGGGTGCTTCGCCGTCACCCAGCTCTTTGGAGTTATCGCCCTGCAGCTTGCCGCCGGTATAATCGGCCCGTATGCCCAGTGAGTGCAGTATCTGCCATTTAACATAGGCGCCGTACCCGGCGGAAGCTTTCCATTTTGTAAAATCATTGCTGCCGCCTGTGGGGGCTACAGGGGCCAGCAGGCCGCCATTTACGCCTATTGACCAGGTTTTGAAATCTTTGGTGCCATTAAAAATGCCCGCAGAAGAAGTGGTGGTGGTGCCAGCGGGCGTGTTTGTTTGCGCAGCGCCTGTAAAGGGCACAGCCAGGGCCAGCATACCGGCAGCCCATGCGGTGAGGATTGTTTTCATGAATTGAAAGGTTAGTAGGTTACATAAATATGGTCCAGTCCGTTCGTTAGCGCAGGTTACTGCATTTCATAACAAATAATAGCGGCCGGGGTTCAGTAGACTGACATATTTGCATAAAATTTCGCTTGGCATAATCATTGACAAACCAAAGACAAACACTCAATCAATCTACAACTAAAGGAGAATCTTAAATATTATGGGAAAAATAATAGGTATCGACTTAGGAACTACCAACTCATGCGTTGCCGTAATGGAAGGTAACGAGCCGGTAGTGATAGCCAACGACGAAGGGCGGCGTACCACGCCTTCAGTAGTGGCCTTTTTAAAGAATGGAGAAAGAAAAGTAGGTGACCCGGCTAAACGCCAGGCCATTACCAACCCTGTAAACACGATCATGTCAGTGAAGCGTTTCATGGGTCGTCATTACGACGAAGTAAGCCAGGAAATACCGCACTGGAGCTACAAAGTAGCCAAAGGTGACAATAACACCACACGTATAGATATAGACGGCAGATTATATACTCCGCAGGAAATTTCTGCCATGATCCTGCAGAAGATGAAGAAAACGGCTGAAGATTATTTAGGCCAGGAAGTAAACGAAGCGGTAATTACCGTACCGGCTTACTTTAACGATGCACAGCGCCAGGCTACCAAAGAAGCCGGTGAAATTGCAGGTTTGAACGTTCGCCGTATCATTAACGAGCCTACCGCAGCTGCGCTGGCTTATGGTTTGGATAAAAAGCACCACGACAGCAAGATCGCGGTGTTTGACCTGGGTGGTGGTACATTTGATATTTCCATCCTGGAGCTGGGCGACGGTGTATTTGAAGTAAAATCTACCAATGGTGATACACACCTGGGTGGTGACGACTTCGATAAAGTGATCATGGACTGGCTGGCCGATGAATTTAAGAAAGATGAAGCCGTAGACCTGCACAAAGATCCGATGGCATGGCAGCGTTTGAAAGAAGCCGCTGAAAAGGCAAAGATCGAGCTGTCTTCCTCTTCAGAAACAGAAATCAACCTGCCTTACATCACAGCAGTGGATGGCGTGCCCAAACACCTGGTGAAAAAGCTGAGCCGCGCTAAATTTGAGCAGCTGAGCGACAGGCTGGTGGAACGTACACTGGAACCTTGCCGCAAAGCCCTACAGGACGCCGGCTTAAGCACCAGCGATATTAATGAAGTAATACTGGTAGGTGGTTCAACCCGTATTCCGAAAATACAGGAAGTAGTAGAAAAGTTCTTTGGTAAGAAACCTAACCGCGGTGTGAACCCCGATGAGGTAGTGGCCATTGGTGCTGCTATCCAGGGTGGTGTACTGACCGGTGAGGTAAAAGATGTGCTGCTGCTGGACGTAACCCCGCTGTCACTGGGTATTGAAACCATGGGCGGTGTGTTCACCAAGCTTATAGAATCCAATACCACCATTCCTACCAAGAAGTCTGAAACCTTCTCTACTGCCGCGGATAACCAGCCCAGTGTAGAAATACATGTACTGCAGGGTGAAAGGCCAATGGCTAACCAAAACCGTACCCTGGGCCGCTTTATCTTAGGCGATATTCCGCCGGCGCCGCGCGGCGTACCGCAGATCGAAGTGATCTTTGATATTGACGCCAACGGTATTTTGCATGTAACGGCAAAAGACAAGGGAACCGGCAAGAGCCAGAACATCCGCATAGAAGCTGGTAGCGGCTTAAGCAAGGAGGAAATAGAAAAAATGAAGGCAGAAGCCAAGGCTAATGAAGCAGCTGATAAAGAGCAGCGTGAAAAGATCGAAAAGATCAACCAGGCCGACAGCCTTGTTTTCCAGACGGAAAAACAGCTGAAGGAATATGGCGATAAGCTGCCTGCCGACAAGAAAACAACCATTGAAACTGCTTTGAACAAGCTGAAAGAAGCACAAAAAACCCAGGATGTTGCGCAGATAGACACTGCTGTGGCTGAACTGAATGCCGCCTGGACCGCTGCTTCCGAAGAAATGTACAAAGCCACACAGGGCGCGCAGGCCAACGGCGGCGCCCAGGAACCGCAGCCGCAGGGCAATACCGGTACAGCCGGTGAAGGTGGTGTAACCGATGCGGAATTTGAAGAAGTGAAATAATACGCTGGAAGCGAGAAGCCGAAAGCATAAAGCATAAGACCGGTTGTTGCAAGCGATTGCGGCAGCCGGTTTTTCTTTTTTAGCTATTGGCCATGGTGTTGGTTGCAAACCTGCAGGGGATAACGGCTATATTTTCAGGCCGGCCTGCCCTTATTGTTAGCAGCGGTATGTATATTAAGCCCGTTTTATACACCCGGCTGTCTGCGACCGGCCTTTGGCCTTTAACATTGGCCCCGGAACGGCTTTAAGCATCCACCCTGCATTGCCCTGGTTTCCCTGTTCACCCTTCAACCTTTTGCTTTTTGCCTTTTGCTTTTTCCTTTCTGCTTTTTGCCTAATTTTGGCAGCATGCAATTCAAATTATATCCTTTTGAGCTGAAGTTCCGGCACACTTTTACCATTTCCCGCAAGTCAAAAGACGTACAGCCGTTACTGGTAGTAGAGCTGTTGCAGGATGGTTACAGTGGACTGGGCGAAACCGCGGATAATGCATACTATAACATGACGGTGCCCCGCCTTATGGAAGCCATTAATGCGCACCGCGGAATTATTGAAGCTTACCAGCTCGATACGCCGGAAGCTTTCTGGAAAATGCTGTACCCGCTTTTCAGTGATAATATGTTTGCCCTGTGCGCGCTGGATATGGCCGCACACGACCTGCACGCCAAAAAGCTGGGTAAAAAGCTGTACGAAGTATGGGACCTGGATATTTCCCATAACCCGCTTACCGATTATACCATTGGAATAGATACCGTGGAGAACATGGTGCGCAAGCTGCAGGAGTTTCCCTGGCCTATCTATAAAATAAAGCTGGGCACCCCGGACGATATTGCCATTATCCGGGAGCTGCGCAAACACACCCATGCCATTTTCCGGGTAGATGCCAACTGCGCCTGGAGCGTGGCGGAAACCCTGCGTAACGCTGTTGCCTTTAAAGCGCTGGGGGTTGAGTTTATTGAGCAGCCGATGCCCGCTGCGGACTGGGATGGTATGAAGGAAGTATATGCACAGTCTGCCTTGCCTGTTATTGCAGATGAAAGCTGTATTGTAGAGGAAGATGTAACAAAGTGCCAGGGGCATTTCCACGGCATTAATATAAAGCTCACCAAGTGCGGCGGCATAACGCCTGCCCGCCGTATGATTGCTGAAGCCAAGCGCGCAGGCATGCTGGTAATGACCGGCAGCATGAATGAAAGCAGTGTAGGCACTTCCGCAGTAGCACACCTGTTACCTTACCTGGATTATGTGGATATGGATGGCCCGCTGTTGCTGGCAGGCGATACTGCTGATGGCGTGAAGATAACAGACGGCCGTATTGTTTATGCAAACCGGCCCGGTACCGGCGCTGTGCTGCTGCAACCTACCCGTTAACCTCTGCCAGCTCTTCTGCAAGAAACACTCCATGCTTTATTTGTCCTGCAGCTGTAATTGTTTTGCCCAGTAACGGCTGTAACGGATTAGCACCATTTACCGGTTGCCTGGCCGGCCGTATCAGGAATGTGCCGATGTCAGATACCAGGTAAGTACCCGTAAAAGAGCGTTTGGTATTGGCATAGAAAGTACGTAGCTCAAGCTTGCCTGTTAATTGCAGAGGACCGGTAGGATGTTTTGGTGAAGGTGGTACTTTCATCTGTGGTGTAGATATGGTGATCACTGCTAAGTTACACAATTATACTTGCATAGGCCGCAGGGATTATCTATTTTTAAGAATGTACTACCTGTTATTGAACTACTATTAACCCGCACAAATGCCACGTATGAAAAAACCATCAGCTATTGTTTTACTGCTGCTTATTATATTTTCGCTATCTGCTATGGCCGTTCATGCTCAAACCCTTGCCCGCATTACAGTAGATGCCGGTAAATATAAACGTGATCATACACCTGTATCTGTTGTGCTGGATGCTGTGACCGCTTTGCCCGACAGCGCTTTAACCTTGCTGGAAATAAAAGGCGCACAACGCATACCCGTACCGTTCCAGGTTGAGGCCGGCTACCAGCGCCGCATTTGGTGGATATTATCCGGCACCAGCGCGCCCGGCGCCCAAAGGGTGTTTGAGCTGGTAAAGGGCCAGGGTAATAATGCAGCTTCCAAACCGGCTATACAGGCCATTGACCAGGAGGGAACCCTTCGCCTGCAGGATGGCAGTGAGCCTATCCTGCAATATAACTACGCTATGGTATACCCGCCTGCGGGTGTTGACAGCGCCTACAAACGCAGCGGGTTTATTCATCCGCTGTGGGCGCCCAACGGGGCTGTGCTTACCAATATACATCCTAAGGATCACTGGCACCATGTAGGCATCTGGAACCCCTGGACAGATACAGAGTTTGAAGGTAAGGAAGTGGATTTCTGGAACCTGTATAAAAAACAGGGTACTGTGCGGTTTGCCGGCTTTCTTTCCAAAACACAAGGGCCGGTATGGGGCGGCTTTAAAGCATTGCAGCAGCATGTGGTGCTGCAGGGAACGGGCGCTGAAAAAATAGCTTTGAATGAGGTGTGGGATGTACGCGCCTATCCTGCGCCGGCGGGCGCTGCCCTGCATGTATGGGACCTGACATCGGTGTACAGCTGCGACAGTAAAAGTCCCTTGCTGCTGAAGCAATACCGCTATGGCGGCGGCTTTGGTTTTCGTGCTACCCCCGAATGGACCAACGCCACCAGCCAGGTGCTTACTTCCGAAGGCCACACCCGTAAGGATGCCGACAGCACCCGTGCCCGCTGGGTAAAGATAACCGGCCAAACCAGCAAAGGGCAGGCAGGCATGCTGGTGCTTTCTTATCCCGACAATTACGACTCACCGGAGCCGGTGCGCATATGGACGGAGCATATGGGAGATGGCCAGCTGTTTGTAAACTTCAGTCCTACTAAAATGAAGCCGTGGCTGCTTACTTACGGGAAAGAATATACGTTAAAATACCGGGTTGTAGTATATGATAACGATATTACGGCGGCAGCTGCCAATGCCTTGTGGGATGACCTGGCGCATCCGCCGGTAATAAAAATTGAAAAACGTTAAGGTATTGCCGGGGTTAAATTGTACAAACGTGAAATCCTTTAGGCCAGGTGTAAGCCGCCCTGTAAAATAGCGCTGGCTTTTGTATACAGTATACGTGCGGGTTGGATTTATTGCAGCGTTCGTAATTCGTAATTGTAAATTTGTAATTAACTCCATTGCTATTTCTTAAGCTGCCGGAAATGTTTAATAGCAGCATACGCGCCCCATATACCCATTACGAGGAACACGATAACAAGCCCCCATTTGCCGGCTGCCCGGTAAATAGGCCGTTCCAGCCGGCTTAAACGGATGCCGGCATCGGCGCCGGAGAACTGTATGTAGCGGTAAACAGCAAAGCCAAATCCTATAAGGGCTACTGCAGCAGCGCCCAGCACCTGCCCCCAGGTAGAGTTTCCGGAAGACGGAGGGGTAGAAGAAGGGTTATTCATGCGCTATAGATTGAAGGATAAATATAACCATTCATCTGCTATAGCAGGAAGGGGTGCGGGATAAAATTATCAGGCTGCTTTCCGGTGGCTGGCTTTGTATACGGCCGTCAGCAGGTCACGTACTGCCAGCTGTTTTTCAAAGTAAAGGTCTACTTCATCAAACACTATCTTACCACCGGGGCTCAGTACAAATATGCCGGGAGTGGGCACATCCTCATTCACGCCGGATATACGGTCCCAAATGGGATCTGTTGCAGCATATACGCCAAACTGGCCGGCCATTTTGTGCTGCCGGTCCCACACCACCGGGAAAGGTACCGGCTGTTTGCCTGCCAGCAGGTTGAAGAAAGTGGTGTCTTCATCGCTTATTACGAGCAGATCGCCGCCCATTACCTGGATATCGGCATACAGCTCGCGCAGCTCCTGCAGGCGTGCGGCTGCATAACTGTGCCAGTGAAAGGAGAGGAATGCAACTACCAGCGGACGGGTGCGGTTGTGCAGGTCCTGCGGCAAACCTGCTGCCTGTATTAGCTGCGTTGGCGGCACGTGCAGCTCCGGGGCCGCATTGCCTGTACGCAGCGGTGACAGCCTGTTGCGGCGCGGGGTAGGGGCGTTAAATCTTTCCGGAAGAAATTCCGGCTCAAGATCGGCATATCTGTAGGTAATAGACATAGACTTATATTTTTTTCTGCTGTTGGAGGAGCAAAGATAGGGAATAATACTATTAGTCTACAGGATTGGTAGGAAATTATTTTTTTGGGATTTATGATAACAATTTTCCTGGTTTATTGTAAGCAGGTAGCAGCGGTATTGCTGTTAATTATGGCGGCTGTTGTTGTGTGGAGGAGAGCATAGCGCATTATTACAACTGCTGCCGGGAAATATCAGGCTCCCTCCACATCTATTGCCTGCGGCGGCATCATGAGCGGTGCGCGGGTTTTGCGGATGCGGTCTACCTCTTCTTTCCAGTTGTCGCCAAACAGGCGGCCCATCTTTTCATCAATCTGTTGAATGGTTTCCTGTATCTTTTTATTGTGCGCGTAATCGTAATAATCACGCAGCAGGTAAATATATACGGAGGTAGTGATCTCTTCATCCTGCAAACTTAGCCCGGCCAGGTAGGCTTCTTCCAGCACCGTGTAATAGCGGCCGGCATCTTTCCGGCGGCAGAGTTCAGCAGCCTGGTACCAGCCGTTCATTGCCTGCTGGTTAAAATGATGTTCCTGCGCCAGCCTGGCTTGTTTAATAAACCATTCAATAGCATCGTCGAAGTTCCGGCGTATTTGTGCATAGGCGCCGTGGTAGCCGTAAAACTGTATAAGCAGGGGTAGGCAGGCTGGATCGCCCTGAACGCCCTGTTTGGCAATGCGCATACCGCGCTCCAGCAGTATGGGCAGCTGCGGATCCCGTTTAAAGTAGAACAGCATACCGGCATACATGATATGTGCGGAGGCAAACAGGCCTTTGTTACCGCTGCGTTGGGTATAATCCAATGCTTTTTGTCCCCACTCGTGCAGGCGTTTAATTTCTTTTTTCTGGAGGGCATCGCCCATTTCAAACAGGCAGCGGCGCAGTGCTATTTCAGGATCGTTAGGGTTACCGCTTTTAGCCAGCTTTTGTATGGCATTATGCAGCTCAAGCGGTACATGCATGGAATGTATTTGCCCCGGGAACTGCCGTTCGTGGATAGCCAGCTGCTCATTGCCTGCATGGTCAAATACCAGCAGCTTTACTCCATTGGGAATGCCTTTTTTCAGCATGTTGGTAAGCCACTGTTTCAGGCCGCGCATATGGCTTACCTGCCGTGGCAGCAGGGCCAGCACCAACCGTTTATCGTCATTGGGCAGCGCCTGTTTGAAATCGTCCAGCAGGTGCAGCAGGGCATCGTCCATAGATTGGCCATTTTGCTGTGCCAGCGCTTGCCGGTAAGGCTGCGGGTTCCAGGTAAAGGCCGTGTTCCTTTGCTGCAGCTCTTTCATTAAGGCAGCGCTGTTGTCGTAGGTTTCCAGCCAGTCTTTTATAATGGCAGCGCTGAAAGCATCTTCATCTTCAAAGTTGGTAAGGTGGGTAACAAACACTTCGGGCATTTGTCCGTGCCGGGACGACTCCAGTTTACAAAAACCTTCATATACGCGTGCTTCCTCCGGCTTTATCACCAGCCTTACCACCCGCAGCTGCGGGTTGGGGGCTACGGATTTCAGCCATGCCTGCTGTATTTTATTCAGCTCAAATGCTATGGGATTGTGTTCGTTCATGTTCAATTCTAAATTAATCAATGACTCCTCTCCAGGCGATGCCGCAAAGTTTGTACTCGCCGTTTACTTTACTGAAAACAAGGGCCTGGTTGGTTTCCTTATCACTACCTTCTGCCCACTGCGTATAACACAACCGCAGCTGGGTGCCAGGATCAATAATGGATAGTAATTTTTGTCCGCCGGTTATTTGTTGCTCAAAATCTGCCGGTGCTATTATCCATAAGCTGTCCCATGAAACGTTAAGCGCCTGTACCCCGAGTGCTTTATTTAATATTTCTGGCAGGGCAGCCAGGAACTGCGCTGTGTCGGCTCCTGTGGCAGCGATTGGTATATCTGCATTCAAAAACGGTTTAACACCAGGTAAAGGAAAATGCGTAAGCGCGATCAGTGCATGATCATCTTTCTGCTGCAATGCCTGCTGAAATGCTGTCCAGAAACCGGCAGCAGTAGTATCTGCTGCATCAGTGGCAGTGGTTTGAATAACAGCGGGCGTTTTACCTGTACTGTTATTTGCCGGTGCGGTATTACAGGCCAATAACAATAAAAAGCCGCCTGTGAGAATAATCCGGTTCACTAGCAATTAATATTCACGATTCCTCCATTAATATCTGCTGCTGCGCTGCCGGCCACTTTTATGCTGGTGCTGCTGATGTCCATTTTTGTATTGCCCACTGCGGCGCAGTGTTCGGAAGTCAGCTTCATATTGGCGCTGCAGAACAGCTCATGCAGGGTATCTGCGGCAGATTTTATCGTATCTGCAGAAGAGTCGATCCTGTTGGCGGTGTTGTCAACCGTTATTTTAGCCGGCCCTTCACCTATCACTACCTTTTCAGAACCTTTAATATGCACTTCTTTTGAAAGAAACTCTATCTTATTAGGTGCATCTACTACAATTTTATCTTCTGTTTTTACCGTTACCAGTGTTTGCGACTGTACCGTAATATTGCCGGAACCATCCATCATCATAGTACTGCCGTTTTTATCAGTAACCGTTATACTGCCGGCAGCATCATCCAGCTTGATAATATTGCCGCTTCGGGTTTTAAGCGCTTTTACATCATTGCCTGCATTACCAAAGCTGCTTTTGGCTTTACCATTATAAGTGGTGCCGATTACAAAGGGTAGCTCAGGATTGCCGCCTTCAAAGTCAACAATCACTTCTTCTCCTTTTTCAGGAATAAAGAACATGCCTTTATCGCCGCCGCCTGAAGCAGATATTACGCGTATCCAGGGTGTTTGACCGGTTTGCTGCCAGCGGAAGCGTGCGCGTATGCGGCCCAGCCCTTCGGGATCATTGTTTTCCACCACGGTAGCGGATTGTGCTTCACAATAAGGGTGGTTATCCAGCCGTACCAGCGGCGCGGCTACTTCTTCCGGTATAGCGGTAAAATCATTTTCATAGTTACCGTTGCCGGTACAGTAATGGGTAACGTTTGTTACTACATATTTGCCGCGGTTCTGATCCTGTAAAAAGGCTTCCTTCACTTCTACTGTATTGCCAACCTGTAAACCGGTATTATCACTATATCCCCTTAACTGTACCATTCCGGCTACTTTATTTTTTTTGGATAGCTTGGTGATATATTCAATCTCTTTATCCGATTGCCGTCCTAATGCTTCATTGATCTTGTAAGTGGCTTGTTTTGCAAATAAGGAATCACTGACCTTGGTAAGATGCTGTGTGTACTCATTGCCATTAATACTATGGGCATTGGTAGTGTCTTCAACCAGGCTGTCTTTATAATAATCCAGGCCTACATACCGGCTGTTGGCGGGTATTGTATTCAGCTCAATAGAGTAGGAGGAGAGGTCTACTCCATATTTTAATAAAAGCGAAGAGCTGTTGGAGGGCTGCCCGAATACCAGTTCTGTGCCATTATAATAGAACCACTCACCAAAGCGATTGGCCAGTCGTTGCACGAAACGGTAAGTGTTTTCCTTATACTGTACAATGTAAGGGATAGGGCTGGTGTGCACTGGTTTTACGTTAGCCTTTAAACCGGCGCGGCCATATTGTCCCAGTAAATTATTTACTATGTCGGACAATGACTTTTCTTCATAAGCTTCTATATGAGGCTCATCATCCAGCAGAATGGTAGGGCTGTAACCCCGTATAATGCATTCCGACTGGGCAACACCGCCTCTTTTGCCGGTAGCTATATTGGTAACAACACCTTTGAACAACAGGGGATTGCCACCTTTGCCGGAGAACTCCTGCTCTATACTTATATTGATTGGCTGGCCAATAAGCGCCTGTGTTTTGGCAATGGCATCGCTTTCCATACCAAACAAGCTGGCAGGGTCCACCACCAGTTCAAAATAATGATGGCCATTTACCGTTTGCGTAAGCTGCAGGCGGTGAAAATCCCTGATAGCCATTTCTGCCTGTCCGCTGATAGTGATCTGTGTGCGGGTTTGAAGTGCCATATGCAAGATTTATTGGATCAAAGAATGAGTATTACGAGAGTTAGGATTGTTGTTATATTAGTTTAAATCGGGTTACAGTTTTTAAAAATTGCTTCTTACTTTTTTAAAGATGATCTCTTTTCCGATAGCGCATTTGCTGCTTTCAAATATAGGTTTACTGTCCTCATTCAAAAGCCTTATGGTTGGTTGATCATCTTCTTTGTTAAAAAGAAAACCATAAACAAGACCATTTTTATCGTTAATAGTCCAAACGTTAAACTTGGGTTC
>NZ_DASTRI010000167.1:0-4904 GCF_035761305.1 Chitinophaga sp.
TCATAATCCTCCTTCGTATCTACATCCACCTCTCCCGGTGGAAACGGTATGGCGGCGGTTTCATGCTCATACTGGTATAACAGCTTTTTAGCGCCTTCCTGGCCGCTGAGGGACTGCAGCTGGGGAAAAAAGGCTTTGTCGAACAATACCGGCACGCCCATGGTGTTACTGTAATAGCTGGCTACAATACCCTTGCCGGTGTCCAGCTTTTGCTGCATCAGCTGCTGCAGGTGGGCAGTGGTTACGTGGGGCTGATCGCATACCATCAGGATTACGCCGGTAGACAGCGGCGCTTTTTCCTGCAGGGCCAGCATGCCGCAGCGGATAGACGAGCCGATGCCGGATGCCCAGTCGGGGTTTTTGATCATGGTAATGCGCTCTTTGGGAATTTCCGGGGATATCACCATGGCATGTGCGCCCAGCACTACGATCACGGGCGTGCATTCCGTGCTCAAAGCGGTATGGATGGCGCGCTGCAGCAGGGTTTGCCCCTGGTACAGCAGCTGCTGCTTGGGAGATCCCATGCGGGTAGATGCGCCCGCCGCCAGTATAATGATGCCTGTCATAATACAAATCTACAGGTTAATGCAGTACTGCTGCCCCGCCATGCTGCGAAGCATGGATAGGCGCATCCTTATCGCGCAGGGGCGTGCCGACGCGGGCGGACAGTACCGCTTTGATCTCTGCCATTACAGACAGCGCTATTTCTTCTGCGCCTTCCGCGCCAATATCCAGCCCTGTAGGGCCGTACACCTTCTGCAGCTGTTCCGGGGTGATGGTCATACCTGCGGCGCGCAGCTCTTCCAGCATGCGGTCCAGCTTTTTTTTAGGGCCCAGGGAGCCAATGTAAGGCAGCTGCATGGGCAGCAGCTGGCGCAGCATGGCCAGGTCGTAGTTATAATTATGCGTCATGAGCACCACGGCGGTGCGGCTGTCTATTATCAGCCGGGATAATGCCTGGTCTGGTTTAGACACCAGTACCCTGCCGGCCTGCGGAAAACGCCGGGGGGTGGCGTAGGCCGGGCGGCCGTCTACTACCGTGGTTTCCCAGCCCAATACATTGGCCAGCGCGGTTAAGGGAATAGCATCATTGCCGGCCCCGAATATCAGCAGCGCCGGCGCGGGCTGCACCACTTCTATGAATGCGGTAAAGGCGCGGGCGCCGGTATATTCGCGGGTAACGTGCAGCTGGGTGCGCAGAACTTCACGGGCATCATTCAGCAGGGTATTACCCGGCCACTCCATGTTATTCAAAAAAGCATTCTGCTGCACGCTGTCTGCTGTTAACAGCATTACAGTACCGGGTTGTATGCCCTTTTTATCTTCCAGCGAAAACAGGGTAACCAGCACGGCCGTTTGCCGTTGCTGCAGGCAGGCTTTTAACAGCTGAATGGGATGGTTAACAGCTGCGGGCACCACCGGCTCTATGAGTATGTGGATAATGCCGTTGCAGCCTAATTGTACACCCAGCTTGGCGTCGTCTTCATCGGTAGTATCGTAGGTAACCAGCATGGCCTGCTGGCGGAACATTACCTGCCGGGCTTTGCGCAGGGCGTCGCCTTCGAGGCAGCCGCCGCTGATGGCGCCCGTCAGCTGCCCGTCTTCGGTTATCAGCATGCGCGCGCCGGGGCGGCGGTACGCCGATCCCTCTACCAGCACCACAGTGGCCAGCGCGGTTTGTTTTCCTTCCTGCTGTGCCTTCTCAAATGCAGCTACAATATCTTTGATGTCTTTCATCCATTCCAATATAATTAATAATTAATAATTAAGAATGAAGAATTAATAATAACTGGAAATGCATGTTTTATTCGATCTTTCCGACAAAACACCATCCATTAATTATTAATTCTTCATTATTCATTATTCATTATTCATTATTCATTAAACTTCGCTCTGTTTCTGCACTGAAAATACAGCGGCGCTGTTCATAAATGGCTGTGATCTGAACCGGTGGCCGGTGGCGGCAAATAAGGCGTTAGCTACTGCGGCGCTTACGGGCGGCAGGCCGGGTTCGCCCAAACCGGTAGGTTTTTCATTATTCTGAATGAAAGCAATTTCAACGGGCGGCGCTTCGCGCATGCGTATGAGGCGGTAGTGATCGTAGTTGGTTTGGTCGGGCTTGCCTTTGGTAAGGGTCAGCTCTCCGAACATGGCATGGCCCAGGCCATCGATCATGGCGCCTTCTACCTGGGTTTCCGCGCCGCTGCGGTTCACCACTGTGCCGCAGTCTACGGCGCAGTAGATCTTGTTAACTTTCCATTGCCCGTTTACGTTAGTCACCTCCGCCACCTGCGCTACATAGGTGCTAAAGGAAAAGTGTGCGCCAATGCCCTGGTACACGCCGGGTTTGGGCTGGCCCCAGTTAGCCATCTGCGCTACTTTTTTGATTACGCCGGCATATCGGTCCACATCATAATCTACCTTGCCTGCCGGCTGTGTGCGGGCCAGCTCCAGCAGCTCCAGGCGAAAAGCTACGGGGTCTTTGCCAACGCCGTGCGCTATTTCATCCAGGAACGACTCTTCTGCAAACGCAATGTAATTATGTATGGGGGCGCGCCAGGGGCCGGTAGTAACCGGCGATTTATATTCATGCGTGTCTACCTGCAGGTTGGGCACTGCGCCGGCAGGAAAGTTATTTTCACGGGCGGTGTTGCCGGTTACGCCCACCGAGTGGTGATGCCAGGCTACGAGCTTACCGTTGCTGTCGGTAGCAGCTTTGTATTTGTATAAGGCCATAGGGCGATAGTAACCGCCGCCCATATCTTCCTCCCTTCTCCATATCACGTTCACGGGCGCTTTGGCCAGCTGCGATACGGCAACGGCCTCCTCTGCAAAGTCGGTTGATAGCCTGCGTCCAAAACCGCCGCCAATGCGGGTCATGCCTACCTTAATATTTTCCTTGGGTATTTTCAGCTTTTCCGCAATGGCGTTGCGCACCCTGTCCGGCAGCTGGGTTGGGCCATACAGCTCTACGCTGTTGGGTTTTACATCCGCAAAAAAGTTCATGGGCTCCATGGTGTTATGCGGAATGAAAGGACATTCAAACGTTGCCTCAAATATTTTTGCGCCGGATGCCAGCGCTTTTTTCACGTTGCCGTCTTTCCGTTTGGACTCCTTAGGCAGCTGCTGCAATATTTTGTTGAAGTTTGCTTTGTAGTCGGCGGTGCTTTCCAAGGTGCCATCATCTTTCCACACGGCTTTCACTGCTTTGGCGGCCTGCATCACTTCCCAGGTGCTGCGGCCCAGCACCGCTATCTTATCGTCAAAGCTTACAATATCCTTTACGCCGCTGTATTTGCGGGCGACAGCATCGTCAAAAGATACCAGCTTTTGCCCGAATGCAGGCGGGCGGATAACGCTGGCGTACAGCATGCCTTCGCGTTTGGTATCTATCCCGTATTGCTGTTTGCCGGTAACAATGGCTTTGGTATCGCAGTTGCCAACGCGGGTACCGATGATCCTGAATTGCTCCGGATCTTTCAGCTGCACATTTTCAGGTACCGGCATGGTGGCGGCTTTTTCTACCAGCTCGCCATAGGCAATTTTTTTACCGCTGCTTTTATGGTGCACCATACCGGCTTCGGTGGTGCAGGCGGCAGGGTCTACCTTCCATTGAAGGGCAGCTGCGTTCACCAGCATTTGCCGGCCGGTGGCGCCTGCCTGGCGGAAAGGCTCCCAGCTGCTGCGTACCGATCCGCTGCCGCCGGCTACCTGCCGTTTATACTTATCCGTATCAAGCGGGGCCTGTTCTATGCGCACATTTTTCCAGTCTATATCCAGCTCCTCAGCTACTATCATGGGCAATGATGTTTTAACCCCCTGCCCTATTTCGGGGTTGGGCGCCATAATGGTCACCAGACCGTCGGCGCCTATTTTAATATAGGCGTTGAGGGTTTGCATCACTTCCGGCCCATTACTACCGGAAGGACTACACGCAGCCAGCCATTCCATGCCCAGTACCAGCCCTCCGCCGGCAGTAATGCCGATCTTGAGGAAATGTCTTCTGTTGATGTTTTTGTTGATGGTGGATGTATTCATGACTGACCTCCTTTTGCTGCCATGTGAATGGCTTTTTTAATACGGTTATAGGTTCCGCAACGGCATATGTTGCCCGACATCATGTTATCTATCTCCTCATCGGTAGGATGCGGTTTGTCTTTCAGGAGAGCGGCGGCGCTCATAACCTGTCCGGCCTGGCAGTAACCGCATTGCGGCACATCGGCTTCTTCCCATGCTTTTTGTACGGGATGATCCCCGTTTTCAGACAGTCCTTCGATGGTAACTACTTTTTGTTTGCCCACTGATGATACCGGTATGGAGCAGGAGCGTACAGCAGTGCCATCCAGGTGCACGGTGCAGGCGCCGCATTGTGCAATGCCGCATCCGAACTTGGTGCCGGTTAACCCTGCAAAGTCGCGGATTACCCATAGCAGGGGCATCTGCGGGTCCACGTCTACCTTGTAGTCCGTGTTATTGATGGTTAAATTAAAAACAGCCATAACGATGCTATAAGAGAGGTTTAAAGATCTTACATCAATGATAACGTGCTAAATGCTGTAGAAATATAGCACAATATTTTGCACGGGGAAAGCAAAAATACATTGATGGTAAAACAGGTGGAGCTATTTAATTAGATAGGAATATGGAGAGCATGTAAATGCAAAATATCAAATGTAAAATGCAAAATGTAAAAGCGGGCGAAGAACCAATGCCAGTCAGTGTTTCACCGCCCCTTACTTTTACATTTTACATTGGGTGTTTTACATTTCAGGTTTTACCCGCATCGTTATATACTACAATAGCATACGCTATGCATTTGAACCGCCGTCAATGGTAATGGCGGTGCCATTAAAGGAGCGGCCTTCTGCGCTGGCCAGCAATGCTACAAAAGACGCAATGTCTGC
>NZ_DASTRI010000168.1:0-9953 GCF_035761305.1 Chitinophaga sp.
AATGCCGGAGCAGGAAGCCGCCGAAAACGCCATCAGGGCATTAAACGGAAACATAATAGACGGGCGCGCTATTAATGTAACAGAAGCAAGGCCCAGGGAGGAAAGGAGCAACAACTACTCAAGGCGCTGGTAACAGCGGGAAAAACAGCTATTGCCGCTTTTAATATTCTTTAACCTACAGCTTGCCGGTCTTATAAATGACCGCAACTGTTACAAAAAAAATGGAGTGGCCTTTGATATGCAGTTTAAAAAGTGTATTGTTAAAAACTGAATAGCACATATGCTGCAAATAGTACGCTTTTTAAACTGTTTTCAAAAGCAAATTAGTTGAATATGATTTCAAAGTATCAATCTGTTATAACAGGCACCGGAAGTTACATTCCACCCTGCATTCAATCTAATAATGAGTTTGCAAACAATATTTTTTATTCAGAAGATAAGCAGCCTATTCCTACTCCCTCACCGGAAATAGTGGATAAATTCAGGAAAATCACCGGTATTGAAGAACGCCGGTATACCACAGATGACCTCAACGCATCGGATATTGGCAGTATGGCAGCCCGTATAGCCATAGCCGACAGCGGCGTTAACCCGGAGGAAATTGACCAGATCATCGTAGCCCATAATTTCGGGGATGTTGCCAAAAATACAGTACAGTCTGAGATGACCCCCTCACTGGCCAGCCGTATCAAGCACAAGCTGGGTATTACCAACCCTGCCTGCATTGCCTATGACCTTATTTTCGGTTGCCCCGGATGGCTGCAGGGCCTCATACAGGCCGACGCCTTTTTTAAAGCAGGTATTGCACGCAAAGCGCTGGTCATTGGCACTGAAGTGCTGTCGAGGGTAATAGATGTATATGACCGCGACAGCATGATATTCAGCGATGGTGCGGGTGCTGCTATACTTGAATACCGCGAAGCCCCCGACGGCGCCGGTATGCTGGGCAGCCTGTCCGTAACACACGCCATGGAAGAAATAGATTACATTAATACCGGCAGCGCTTACCTGCCGGAAAAAGACCCTGCCGTACAGTACCTGAAAATGAAAGGCCGCAAAGTATATGAATATGCGCTTAAACACGTGCCGGCAGCCATGCGGCAATGCCTTGAAAAATGCGGCATACCGGTGCAGTCGCTGAAAAAGGTATTCATACACCAGGCCAATGAAAAAATGGATGAAGCTATTGTAAAAAGGATGTTTGAGCTGTATGACGTACCGCTGCCGGAAAATATTATGCCAATGAGCATTCATTGGCTGGGCAATAGTTCAGTAGCTACCATACCTACTTTGTATGATCTTGTGCGGAAAGAACAGGTGGGCGGCCATCAGCTGTCCCCGGGCGATGTAATATTATTTGCATCTGTTGGCGCAGGAATGAATATAAACGCGGTTTGCTACCGGTATTAATATATGCCTCATCATTAATGAATAACTAAAACCAACGTAATTATGGCAATGACATGGAACAAAAAAGAAAGAGAGCAAAAAAAACGGCAGGAGAAAAAGAAAAAGGAAGAACGTAAGCAGGAGCGGAAGAATAATGCAGTGAAAGGCAAGAGCCTGGATGATATGATGGCTTACCTGGATGAAAACGGCAACCTTACATCAGAGCCGCCGGATCCGCGTAAAAGAGAGGCGGTGAAGCTGGAAGACATTAACATCAGTGTTCCCAAACAAAAAGCGCCCGATCCTGATGAGCTGTTAAGAAAAGGGGTGGTAACGCTTTTTAACCATCAAAAGGGATTTGGCTTTATTAAAGACCTTGAAACCAAAGAAAGCCTGTTTGTGCATACCAGCGCAACAAAAGATGTGCTGCATGAAAACAACCGGGTGATTTTTGAAATGGAAAAAGGCCCTAAAGGGCTTACGGCCGTGAATGTACGGCTGGATAAATAAATTCCCGTTATTACCTATCCTCCTGCCACGGCCATGGCAATGCGTTACAGCTTGTGGCGCATGCCTGGTAAGGGAATTATTTAAAATTCCTGGCCCTTGCAAATACTTCCTGCTGTATAGGCTCATGCGCCTGCGGGGTAACAGGAAAGGGCAGGGGGGCTTCCTGCGGGGTGGTGAGCACCCGCAGCAAACCGGTAAAATTATAGCAACGCTTTACAATTACGTGTATTACTTCGCCTTCGCGCTGCAGGGTACCTTCTACCATTAGCAGCCGGGATTGCAGTATCTCTTTACGATAGGCAGCAAACAGCTTTTGGAAAACCACCAGGTTGGCGCACCCGGTTTCATCTTCAATGGTAATAAAGCAAATACCGGCTGCGGTGCCTGGCCTTTGCCGTACCAGCACCAGGCCGGCTACTTTTACCGGCGCCCCATCGCTAAGGGTGTTAAGGGCTGCAACAGGCAATATATGCAGCTGCTGCAGCTTTTCACGCACAAAGCTTACAGGGTGCGCTTTAAGGGAAAGGGAGGTAGATACGTAATCCTGCGCTACATGTTCCGCAGCCGACATTTCCGGCAGGGTTACCGTTGTTTCTGCAGCGCTTTCAGAAGGTGTGCCTGCAAACAGCGCAATGGGCCTGTCGTGCAGGGCTGCCACTTCCCATAGCGCGCGGCGCCTGTCGAGCCCCAGCGAGCGGAAGGCATCCGCATCGGCCAGCTTTTCCAGCGTTCTTTGCTGCACGCCCGCATCCCGCAGCGCCGGTATATTCGTATAGCCGTTGCCGCGTGCGTTTACCAGGGCCTGCACATCATCTTCCTGCAGGCCTTTAACCTGGCGGAAGCCCAGGCGCAGGGCATATGGAGCCGCTGCTTTTTTTTCCAGCGTATTATCCCACATGGAGTGGTTCACATCTACCGGGCGTACCTCCACGCCATGGTTTTTTGCATCTGCAACAATCTGCGCCGGCTGGTAAAAACCCATTGGCATGCTGTTAAGCAGGGCGCAGGCAAAAACATCGGGGTAATGATACTTGAGCCACGATGAAACATATGCCAGCAGCGCAAAGCTAACGGCATGGCTTTCGGGGAAGCCGTAGCTGCCAAAGCCTTCCAGCTGCTTAAAAATGCGTTGTGCAAAATCTTTGGTGTAGCCTTTTTCCATCATACCGTTTACCAGCTTTTTTTCAAACTGGTTGATGGTGCCTACTGATTTGAATGTGGCCATGCTGCGGCGCAGCTCATCTGCTTCTGCAGGCGTAAAGCCGGCAGCAACAATGGCAATTTGCATGGCCTGCTCCTGGAACAGGGGAACGCCGCAGGTGCGATACAGTATCTTCTCTAATTCTTTTGAAGGATATGTTACGGCTTCCAGCTTATTACGGCGGCGCAGGTAGGGGTGCACCATATCGCCCTGTATGGGGCCGGGGCGAACAATGGCTACCTCTATCACCAGGTCATAAAAGCAGTTTGGCCTTAAACGGGGCAGCATGGCCTGCTGCGCGCGGCTTTCTATCTGGAAAACGCCAATGGTATCGGCATGGCTTATCATTTCATACACCGCCGGATCGTCCTGCGGTACATTCGCCAAAGTTAAATGCCGGTTGTGATGCTGTGCTGCCAGGTCAAAAGCTTTGCGGATGCAGGTAAGCATGCCCAGGGCCAGCACATCTATTTTCATGAAGCCCAGCGCATCAATATCATCTTTGTTCCACTCAATGCAGGTGCGGTCTTCCATGCGTGCGTTCAATATGGGGCACAGGTCCGAGAGCTTGTCCTGCGTAATTACAAAACCGCCGGTATGCTGCCCCAGCTGGCGCGGAAAGCCCATAAACTGGCCGGTGAGCTGCAGCACCTTGCGCAGCAGCGGGTCGTGGGGGTTTAAGCCGTGCGCTGTAAGGCGCTGCTCATCAAACCATTCTTCCGAATGCTCCCATATAGCGCCGGAAATACGGTTAATGGTATCTACCGAAAGGCCCATAGCCTTGCCTACATCGCGGATGGCGCCTTTCTGGCGTTGCTGCGTTACCGTAGCCACAATAGCGGCACGGTCGCGCCCGTATTTTTTGAAGATGTATTGTATCACCTCTTCCCGGCGCTCATGTTCAAAATCCACGTCAATATCCGGCGGCTCATTACGGGCCGCTGAAATGAAGCGTTCAAATAACAGATCAAATTTTGTTGGGTTAACAGATGTAATCCCCAGGCAGTAGCAAACCGTGGAGTTGGCGGCAGAGCCGCGGCCCTGGCACAGGATGCCCTGCTGCCGCGCAAAACGTACAATGTCATGTACGGTTAAAAAGTAAGCGGCATAGTTCATTTTTTCAATAAAGTTCAGCTCATAGCGGATGCTGGTGTTGATTTGCTCCGGTATATCATTATCAAACCGTTCCCGTGCGCCTTCCAGCGTAAGGTATTCCAGCTCCTGCTGCGGGGTGCGGCCTTTGGTGGTCAGCTCTTCAGGATATACGTATTGCAGGCTGCTGAGCTGAAACCCGCAGGCAGCGGTAATTTCCTGGGTGCGTGCAATAGCATCGGGGTATCGCCTGAAAAGGCGCAGCATTTCAGGTATGGGCTTCAGGTGCCTTTCTGCATTGGGATGCAGCCGCAGGCCGGCTTCCTGTATCGTGCATTTTTCCCGTATGCAGGTGAGCACATCCTGCAGCTCACGCCGTTGGGGGTGATGGTAATGCACATTGTTGGTGGCTACCAGCGGCACCTGCAGCTGTGCGCCCAGCTGCGCCAGGCAGTACAGCTTTTTGGCATCATCGCCATGGTAGGCGCGGCTGGCTGCCAGGTAAAGCTGCGTGCCCAGCGCATCTTTATATTCTTTCAGCGCCTGCCGGAAGGCAGGCGCTATTTCAAAAGCCGGCGTTAAAGCAACCGGCGGCACTGCAATAAATACCATGCCTTTTGCATGTGCATATACATCTGCCTTAAACAACTCGCATTTACCTTTTTCCGTGCGCAGGTTGCCCAGGGTAAGCAGGGCCGAAAGGCGGCTATAGGCTGCTTTGTCCGTAGGGTAGGCCAGCAGGGAGGGGCCATCCTGCAGGTCCAGCCGGCAGCCGGGGATAACACGTATGTCTTTCCCTTTTGCGGCGGCATAGGCGCGTACAATACCAGCCAGCGTATTACGGTCTGTAACTGCAATGGCTTTATAGCCATAGTCCAGCGCCTGCGTTACCAGCTCCTCCGGGTGGGAGGCGCCGCGCAGAAAGCTGAAATTGGTGGTTACCTGCAACTCCGTGTAGCTCATACCTGAATCATTTTCCTTTATGCAAAAAAGCCATGAATAAACCAGCGGGGCGGCTCACTGCCGCTGTAATGGCCCAGCCTGAACAGCCAGTAACGGCGGCCCGCTTCATCTTCCACTATGTAATAATCGCGGTGGGGCCCTGCCTCCAGCCACCACTCCTGTTCAATGCGTTCCGGCCCGTCTGCTTTTTTAATGTTGTGCAAGGCGCCTTTGTAGCGGAACAGCATGGGCGGATAATCCGGTATGGGCGCGCTTACCTCTACCGGTTCGGGCCGGGGCAGCAGCTGTATGGGGCGGGGATGGTCGGTTGGCCAGCCGGTAACCGGTTTTTCTGTAAAGGAGGCGGTAGCCTGTATGCTGCGTTCGGGCCAGTAATGGGGCAGGGGCAGGTAGCGCCGGATGGCGGGTGCGCCTGCTTTTCCGGCCAGCCGGTCTGCCAGCTGCGCCAGGCCAATGCTTTCCAGGCTGCAGCCGGTTGTCCACAGGGTTTCCTGCTGAGGGGCCACATCTTCCACATCCGGCGCTTCCAGTATAAACAGCTCAATACCCAGGTCCGGCTCAATAGCAGCTATTTTATGCTCAAACAATTTCAGCAGGTGCGCAACATTATGCGATGCGCGATGGGTGCCTGCCTGCACCTGCTCTATTTTTCCATCCAGGCGGTAAGCTTTTAGCACAGCGGTGCGCAAGCCTTTGCCTTTTTGCTGCAGGCTGCTGCAAAGCACAGTCAGCAACCGTTCCAGCGCAATACCTATGCCCGTTGCCGTTAGTATGGGCTCCAGGCAGGGCAGGCGTTCCTGCCAGGGCTGTACCGGCTCCAGGGGCTGCAGCGCCTCATCTTCCCGGCCCAGGGCCTGGTCAAGCCGGTACAGCAGCTCCGGCCCAAACCGCCGGCGCAGCACCGCGCGGGGCATTTCAATAAAAGTGCTGATGCGGGAAAGCCCCAGCTTTTGCAGCCGCTCCAGTATCAGCGGGTCCAGGCGTAAAGCAGCCGGTGGCAGGGCGCTGAGGGTGCGGGCTTCATGACCGCTGTGGATAACAGATACCGGCTGCCCGTAGCGGGCTGCTGCCCAGGCGGCGCCAATAGTGCCGGCCATGGCTATACGTATATGATAGCCGTAGGCTTTTAAACGGGCGGCAATGTCATCCAGGTAGGGAGCTTCTCCGCCCCAAAGGTGCGCGCAGCCGCTGGCGTCCAGCAGCAGGCCATCCGGCAGGTCGGCGGCCGCTGTTGGGGTGAACCGGATGCACCATTTACACAATGCGCTTAACAGCTGTGCAGCCAGCCCGGGCCTGTTGTTAAATACCTGCAGGTCAGGTATCAAGGCACGGGCGTCGGCCACTACGGCGCCAGCATGTATGCCCTGCGCCTGCGCGGTTTTGCTGGCAGCGGTTATCACCAGGCGCCCGTGATCCGGCGCGGCCACTACAAAAGGCAGGTGCTGCAGTTCGGGCCGGCGGATAACCAGCCAGTCTGTTAGCAGGTGCGGGAACCATATTGCAACAAAGCGTTTGGCCATGCTATCCTATTTTACGTATGCGTACGGGGTTGGGTAATGCTGTGTTTTCCGTGATGACCCGGAACCTGTTGGCAGCCCATTCCACCTGCCAGGCACCGGGTTTGCCGTTGCGCACCTTTACCAGCCCTACCTGCCAGCGGGGAAAGCCTACCCCCGGCATGCCATTATCTGCCATGCTGGCCAATGGTGTAATTCTCCAGCGTGCCACGCAGGCAATGGCATTCAGGTCGCGGGGCTGGTGGCGCAGCAGAAAGCCTGTTACCCGGCTTTGTTCTGTGGCCAGCTGCAGCCGCCTGGATGCGGTGAAGCTAATGTCTTTCAGCTCGGCTACCACGGCTGCCAGCCCTTCGCATTTCAGGGCTTCTTCCGTGGCCCACAGCACGTCTTTTTCACGCTGCAGGTCTACAAACACCACCTGGTCGGGTATTACGCCAAAGGCTTTTAACGCAGGCGGAAAAAGGGTGCGCGTTGCGCTGATCCATATACAGGCGCCGCCCCGCTGCATCAGGTGGCCCAGCAGGCCGGCCACAAAGCCGCCGGTAGCTGCTGTGTGCTCAACGGCATCGCTTAAAAATTCATGTATGGCGCCGGTAGGAAAAACAGCGTTAGGGAAAGCTTTTTCCAAAGCGCCCAGGCCCATTTGTACCGTTGTATTGGAGGGCGGTTTAAACCCATGCAAAAGCAGGAGCTCCTGCTGTAATTGTTCTATGATGGCTTTTTTAGCGGCAGACATGGCGGCGGTTTAGCATTTTCCCGGCAATTGTATTGCCAATATTTTTAGCAATATTATGCTAAAAATAGTAGCTATACAATGCTATTAACATCCGGATATTGATATGATATTTATAAGCAAATGATTTTCAGTAAGGAAGATGGATTATTCAGCGGTTATTTTTTTATAGGGTTGTGGCGGCGTTAACAAAAGCACATCCGGGTCATGCATATTTGCATGTACCGGTGTGTGCCATGTTTGGCTCCCCCTCTTATTAACGGCTACATATGCGCGGGTATTAACCGTGCTTTTGCTGCTGCGCAGCTTCATCAATCCTGAAAGATACTTTACAGATCACCCCGTAAGAAGCTATTTTACCGTCCTTTACATGTACCTTCATATCCTTCACAAACACAGAGTCGATGTTATGAATGGTTTTAGACACTTCTGCTACCGCATTAACAACGGCATCATCAAAACTCTTTTCTGAAGAAGCGATGATCTCAATTACTTTTACGATAGACATAGCATTAATTTTTGGTACACTATACCTGCATAAAAACTACGCCAAACCTTATTTATTCAAATTCAGCAATAGCCATTTAGCCGCCAGCCTGTAAAAGACCATAGCAGCCTCATTCACAGGCATGAGAGAAAAGACCACAACGCCGGTGATTTATACCAACAACAATAACCGGGCAGGTACAATAATTGCGGCCGTGTTTAAAAAGCATATGTACTCCTTAACAGATACCGCCAGCCTGGAGCCCTTATTACAAGATATGAACGACCGGCGTATTGTAATGCTGGGCGAAGCCTCACACGGTACGCATGAATACTATACCTGGCGCGCCGCTGTTTCAAAGAAGCTGATACAGGAAAAAGGGTGCCGCTTTATAGCCGTGGAAGGCGACTGGCCGGATTGTTACCGTATTAACCGCTACGTAAAAGGATATGCAGACGCCGGCGATAATATCCGCGATATACTGGAGTCATTTGACCGCTGGCCTACCTGGATGTGGGCCAACTGGGAAATAGCTGCGCTGGCAGAGTGGCTGCGCGAACACAACCGCCATTTGCCGGTTAACCAAAAGGTAGGCTTTTACGGGCTGGATGTGTACAGCCTGTGGGACTCTATGCATGCCATGATGCATTACCTGGAAAAAGAAGATCCGCGTGCAGCCAGGTATGTAAAGCAGGCCATTGCCTGCTTTGAGCCGTTTAATGAAGATGAGCGCCTGTATGCCCGCTTTTCACTGAATGACCATAGCTGCCGTGATGCGGTGCTGAGCCTTTTAAAAGAGGTGAGAATGAAAGCGCAGTTCCTGGACAGCGACCCCGAAGCTGCGCTTAATACCGAGCAGAACGCGCTGATTGCCGTAAATGCCGAAAGCTACTACCGCAGCATGATAGGGTTTGATAACAACAGCTGGAACATCCGCGACCGGCATATGATGGACACACTGGACCGCCTGCTGCTGTTTCACGGGCACGGCTCCAAGGGCATTGTGTGGGAGCATAACACCCATATCGGGGATGCCAGGGCAACCGACATGGCCAGGGCAGGGATGGTGAACATAGGGCAGCTGGCGCGCGATATGTATGGTAAGGAAAATGTGTACCTGGCCGGTTTTGCCAGCTATGAAGGCACTGTTATTGCAGGCAGCGAATGGGGCGCACCCATGCAGGAAATGGAAGTACCGCCGGCCCGGGAGCAAAGCATTGAAGCCGTGCTGCACCAGCACGCAGTGCACCCCGGCAACGACTGCTACATTCTTTTCAGTGAGGATAAAGATGCGCTGTACCGGTCGCGCATCCCGCACCGTGCTATTGGCGTGGTATATGACCCGGATATGGAAAGGGCGGGCAACTACGTGCCCTCTGTGCTTGCCGAACGTTATGATGCGCTTATTTACCTGGACCAAACCAGTGCGCTGCACCCGCTGCACATGCATCCGCAGGATGAAAAGCTGCCGGAAACCTATCCTTCAGGAATGTAAATTGCCGGCTTACTTGAACTTTTCTTCTTCCATCAGCCGCAGGGAAAACAGCATCTCTACCATGGTGCGCTGCAGGGTGTAATACCAGCCTGCCCAGCCGCTGAAGATCAGCCGTTTTACAAACAGGCAGTAAAAAAATATGAAAATGGGGGCCAGTACTTTTGTTCTGCGTATTTTATTCAGCACGGAGTTACGGTCGGGGTTAGCGGGGTCCAGCAGCTTATGGCACTCGCGTATGGAGTAGCCGTCCTGGTTGCTGAGCCACCTGCTGAGCGATTTGCGGTCGTCATGCAAAATGCGGCCTTTATAGGCGCCTGTTTTTCCGTTTATCCGTAAGCGGTGCGCGTGCCCGTCGTCATAATAAGTGCCCATCACCCGCTGGAACAGCACTGTTCTTGGAGTGGTGTTATTGCTTACCAGCTGCCGCCCGTAAATAAGAAATTCAAATTTGGTGTCATAACCTACTATATCGTTATTGTTTGCCGTTACAAACTGCCTGGTTTCTTCAATAAACTTATCTGTCAGCACATAATCGGCATCCATGCTAAGCACCCATTTAGCGTCAA
>NZ_DASTRI010000169.1:0-8890 GCF_035761305.1 Chitinophaga sp.
GTGAATACGTTGTTAATGCAAAAAAAAATTTTGGCACTCCCCGTCAAAAAAAGGAGTGAGGAAGCCGGGGGAAAAATTGTAGAAATAATTCTACACCCATTATGGAGCCTCATTTCACCAGGTTGTCCCTGTCCTTATACAGCCGGGGTTGGATTGATATTTGACTGATTGATGCTGCACAGCGCATGAACTACCAGGAAAAAAATGACACAATGAATAAGAATTTGCTTTTTGTTACAACTTTTCCCCCGCGTGAATGTGGCATTGCAACCTTTGCCCAGGATCTGGTGAGCGCCCTGCAAAAGTCATTTGCAGAAAAGCTGAACATTAGCGTTTGCGCATTGCTGGAAGCTGGTAAGCCCCAGGCCGCCTACAAGCTGCCTGTAAAGTATGTGGTAAATCCTTTTGATATTGACAGCTGTATGACTTTCGCCCACCAGGTAAATGCAGATGAGGAAATTGACCTGGTTTGCTTTGAGCATGAATTTGGGCTCTATGGCGGCGAATACGGCCATAACATGCTGGCCATGCTGTCACTGCTGGACAGGCCCTTTGTGGTGCGGTTCCATACGGTGCTGCCCTATCCTGACGACAGCTGCCGGAAAGTAGTAAGTATTATAGGCGCCCTGGCCAGCAAAATCATTGCAATGACGCAAACCTCTGCCGACATCCTGCTTTCCACCTATGGCCTGCCTGCCCATAAGATCGTGCATATACCGCACGGCGTGCACGCCCGTATTACAGAAGATGTGGACAGTCTTAAACAACAGTATGGCCTGCAGGGCAAAAAAGTGCTTGCCACCTTTGGCCTGCTAAGTGAAAATAAAGGGCTGGAAACAGCTATACGCGCCATGCAGCCCATTGCACAGGAGTTCCCGGATGCGGTATACCTGGTACTGGGTAAAACGCACCCCGTGGTAATGGCCCGGGAAGGAGAGCGGTACCGTGAGCGCCTGCAGGCGCTGGTTGCCGAGCTTGGGCTGCAGCAGCATGTGAAATTTGTAAATAGCTATTTAAGCCTGGAGGCGCTGCTCGACTACCTGGCCTTAACAGATATTTACCTGTTCACCTCCAAAGATCCGCACCAGGCAGTAAGCGGTACTTTCCTGTATGCCATGAGCGCAGGCTGCCCCATTGTGAGCACCGCCTTTTCACAGGCCCGCGAAATGCTGGATGAGTGCTGTGGCTACCTTATAGATATAGGCAGCCATGAGCAGCTGGCGGAAAAAGCCATTCACCTGCTGAAAGATCCGCAGCTGCGTACCGCTATGGGCAACAACGCCATTGAAAAAACACGTAACGCCATCTGGGAAAATGTAGCCATAGCACATATGTCAATGTTCAAGGAAATAATGGAGGAAAAAGACCTTACGCTTCCCAGCCTGCCGCCGGCCTACCTGGATCATATTGACAGGATGACGGACGAATTTGGGATGATACAGTTTTCCCGGCACGATCAGCCCGACCCATCCTCCGGCTACACCCTGGACGATAATGCCCGCGCGCTGATAGCCATGTGCATGTACTGCGATATTGCCAAAGGCAGCAGCTTTGTATACTCCCTCAGCCATAAATACCTGGACTTTATAGAATACTGCCAGCAGGCCGACGGGCGCTTCCTGAACTACGTGAACATACGCGGTTATTTTGACAGCGCCAACTATGAAGTAAGCCTGGAAGACGCCAACGGCCGGGCCATATGGGCGCTGGGATATTTACTGTACTCGCATAATCACCTGCCGCCCTTACTGGTGCAGCAGGCCAGCCGCATACTGCAGCCCTGCTTTACCTGGCTGGAAACACTTACTGCGCCAAGGGCGATGGCCTTTGCCATAAAAGGACTGTATTATTACCTCCAGTATAAGCCAAGCGGCATAGCAGAAGATATAATTAATACTTTGGCCGGCCGTTTGCATAAGCTATACCAGCAGGAGGCAGATGCGCAATGGAAATGGTATGAACCATACCTTACCTACGGTAACGCAGTGCTGCCGGAGGCCATGATGATGGCCAGCCAGGTAACCGGCAACGCCGGTTGGGTATATGTTGCAAAAGAAAGCCTGGATTTCCTGTGCAGCAAAACCTTTACGAACAATTACATGAAAGTGATCAACAACAGAACCTGGCACCATAAAAACATTCACAATGATGCTGATACTTTGGAAGGAGGGGAGCAGTCAATTGAAGTAGCCTATACCATGCTATCCTTGCATACCTTTTTCCGGGCCACCGGCAATCACGCATACCTGGAGAAAATGCGGCTTGCATTTAGTTGGTATTTAGGAAACAACCATTTAAAACAGCTGGTATACAACCCGCTTACTTACGGCTGTTATGATGGCCTGGAAAAGAACAATGTCAATCAGAATCAAGGCGCGGAGTCGAGTGTTTGTTACCTGATTGCCAGGTTATTAATGGAACAATGGAATAAACACAAGTATGTTACAACACAGAAAACAGGGATCGGGTCTGGTATCAGACTTACTCTCAACTGAAAAAATGAAGGGGTCGTTTATCCTTATAATTGATGATGAACCGGATATATGCAGGCTGTTGCAAATGAGCCTGGTAAGACTTGGGTACAATGTAAAGTATGTGCATGAGCTCCAGGAAGGGCTGGCCTCTATTCAACGCCAACAGCCGGATATACTTTTCCTGGATATACATTTACCGGATGGCTCCGGGCTGGAAGCAATTCCCGTTTTCAAAAACAAATGTCCGGCCCTGAAAGTAATCACCATCAGCGCGTATGACAATGGCATGGAAAAGCAAACTGCACTCAACGCAGGCGCTAGTTTTTTTCTTGCCAAACCCTTTAGTGTAAAGAACGTGGACGAGCTAATGAAGGATGTTAAAAGTTAGTCCGGCCTGCAATTTATTTCGTAACTTTAAAAGCTTATAGCCAACATCATACATACCATTATGAGAAATATAATGATCATAGATGATGAGATCAATATCTGTACTTTGCTGAGTAAGTTTCTCGGTAAACATGGGTTTAAGGTAGACACCACTATGTCCGGCAATGCAGCCCTGAAAATGATGAAGGAAAAACCTTACGACCTGGTGCTGTGTGATTATCGTCTGAAGGATACCGACGGGGCCCAGCTCCTGCAGGACATCCACCAGCTAAATCCGCGTACCATTGTGATCATCATTACAGGATATACGGATGTGCGTGTGGCAGTGGAAATGGTGAAAAATGGTGCTTATGACTATTTGTCTAAACCCCTGTACCCCGATGAGATCCTGAACCTGGTGCACAAGGCATTTGCCCACCTGGATGCAGAAAGCGAACGGGAAGCCATGCAGGTGATCTCCCAGCCGCAGGCTGCAGCCGCAAACCGGGAAAGCAGCAGCAACGGTAAAGCCCCTGTTTCCGAAATGCTCGACAAAAGCAACAAGTATGTATACGGCGAAAGCGCCGGCGCCATGGAGCTGTTCCGGCAAATAAAGCTGGTAGCCCCTACAGATTATAGCGTAATTATTTTCGGAGAAACAGGTACAGGTAAGGAATCAGTAGCCCACCTGATCCATCATCATAGCAAACGCAGCTCACAGCCCTTTGTAGCATTGGACTGCGGCAGCCTTTCCAAGGAGCTGGCCGCCAGTGAGCTGTTCGGGCACGAAAAAGGCGCTTTTACCGGCGCTATCGGTACTAAAATCGGCGCTTTTGAGCAGGCTACCGGCGGCACCCTGTTCCTGGATGAAGTGGCCAACCTTTCCTACGATATACAGGTAGCCCTGCTGCGTGTAATACAGGAAAAGGTAATACGCCGCGTAGGCAGCCTCAAGGAAATACCTGTGGATGTGCGCATTATTGTAGCCTCCAACGAAAAGCTTTCCGAATCGGTACAAAAAGGCCGCTTCCGGGAAGACCTCTTCCACCGGTTTAATGAATTTACCATTTATATACCGCCGCTGCGGGAGCGCAAAGAAGACCTGCCGTTATTTGTAAATGCATTTATTGGCCAGGTAGAGAAGGAGCTGCAGAAGAATTGCGGTAAAATTACCCAGGAAGTATGGGAATGCTTCCAGAAATACTCCTGGCCGGGCAATATCCGCGAGCTGAAGAACGTAATACGTCGTGCATGCCTGCTTACGCCGGAGCACCAGGATATTACTATGAGCGCCCTGCCGCTGGAAATGAAAGAGGCCTTTGTACAAAGCTATGAGGAAGACCCGGTAACGGAGCTGGCTACCATTGCCAATGAAAATGATCTGAAAACCGTAGCCCTGCAGGCAGAGTACAACAAGATCATAAATGTGCTGAAAGAGGTAAAGTACAATAAAACCAAGGCAGCGCAATTGTTAAACATTGATCGTAAAACCTTGTATAACAAGCTGCGCCTGCTAAATATTAATTATTAAGCGCAGGTATGAAAAAGGAAAAAGCAGTACAGCCGTTACAGGAGTCAACCGGCAACAAAAAAAAGAACGGTGGAATATCCGGCTTTTTCGAGCGCTTTTCTACCCAGGTTATTAATGTCACCGGGTCTGCATGGGCTTTTTGCCTGGCATTAGTTGTAATTATAGTTTGGGCGGTTACAGGCCCCCTCTTTGGTTTTTCCGATACCTGGCAGCTGGTAATTAATACCGGCACTACCATTATCACCTTCCTGATGGTGTTTGTGATCCAGAAGTCGCAGAACAAGGACTCCAAATCCGTGCAGCTGAAGCTGAACGAGCTGATAGCCGCCAACCGGTTGGCCAGCAACCGTTTAATAGTAGCGGAAGATCTGACGGAAGAAGAGCTGGATGTTTTGCACAAATACTATTGCAAGCTGGCAGACGAAACCAAAAAGCGCATTAACATGAAAGAATCCCATTCTGTAGAAGATGCCATTGGCAACACCGAAGAAAAGCTGAAAGCACAATAGCAAACAATCAACGTATAAAAGAGGGCTGCACCGTAAGGTACAGCCCTCTTTCATTTTCCATCATTGCCCCTGCATTCAATTGGTGGGCAGGGTAATACTGAATGTGGTGCCTTTGCCGGGCTCACTGTCCACATGAATATTCCCTTTATGGTTAATAATAATATTCTGTGTGCTGGTAAGGCCCAGGCCACTGCCTTTGGGCTTGCTGGTAAAAAAGGGATCAAACAGCTTGGCCTTCATATCTTCCGGTATACCGGGCCCGTTATCGCTTACCTGTATAATGGCGCGGTCGTTATGGCGGGCGGTATATATGTTAAGCTCTCCTTTACCGGGCGTCATGGCCTCAATGGCGTTAATGATAATATTCAGCAGGGCAATTTCCACCTTTTCCGCATCGGCCGGTATCATTATATCCGGGTCGGAGAGGCGTTTGGCCACCTTGATCTCATTCAGCTGCAGCCGGTCCTGGGCCAGGGCCAGGGCCTTTTCCGTAAGCTCGTTAATGCCGTGCTGCTGCACATGCAGCTCTATCATGCGGGTGCTGTTCAGCAGCTCGGTTATGAGCTGGTTAATGCGAATGCAGTTGCGTTCTATAATATCCGTGTACAGCTGGCTGTCTTCCGTAACCCCGGGTTCCAGCTTAAACTGGCTTACCGCCAGCAGAATATTGGTAAGCGGGTTACGCACCTCATGCGCAATAACGCGGGCAATGCGGCCGGTGATTACAAATTTCTGCTGCTGCTGCTTTTCCTGCTCCTCCTTTTTCTTTTCAGTAATGTCCTGTACTACGCAAAGGAATATCTGGGCGGCGGCATCCAGCATTACAGCGTTTACCATAACATCCAGCTTTTTGCCGGCGCTGTTCACAAAATTGTACTCTGCCGGCCCGCAGCCATCCTCGCCGCAGATCTGGTCAAAGAAATGCCGGTACTGCTCCTCAAAAAGGAACAGGTCTTTCAGGTTCATTTTCAGCATCTCCTCTTTGGTGTACTGCAGGGTTCTTAAAGCAGCGGGGTTGGCGTCGATAATATTCTTGTCGCAGTCGGCCAGCAGTATCAGGTCATGTGCTTTTTCAAATACGCCGTAATATTTTTTCTCGCTTTCTGCCAGGGTGCGCAGGTGGTTCATTTCATCCAGCGCGTATCGGATGGAGCGCTCCAGCAGGTCGCCGCTGATCTCTCCTTTTACCAGGTAATCAGAGGCGCCGGCCATCATGGCTTCCTTATCAATCGTATAATCCCCTTTACCGGTAAGCATAATAACCGGGGCCTTGTAGCCCAGCTGCTGGAAATAGTGCAGCATGTCAATACCGGTATAAGGGCCCAGCCGGTAGTCTACCAGGTAAATATCATGCGCCTTCCGGCCAATCTGTTCCTGGCCCTGTGCGTAGGTGGAGGCCCAGTCCAGCTTGTACTGGCCGGGTGAAATGTCCTGCAGCAGCTCATTTACCAGGAAAAAGTCATCTTCATCATCATCTATCATCAGGATATGTATGGGCTGGTCTGTCATAATTGTAACTGGATAGTTTGGCAAGTAATTTAATTTTTTAATAATGTGGTTTGCACCGCTTTCAGCAGTAGTTGTTAGTCGCATCCTTTCTCCGCAATTAAGGTGCTAAATTTTCCGGTAACCGGGAGCCGGGTCACTTTTTTTGTTTAACTGGCAAAATAATTACAAAAGCAGCGCCTTTGCCGGGGTAACCGTACGCCATAATGTATCCGTGGTGGCTGTCTACTATCTTTTTACAGATGGCCAGTCCTATACCGGTGCCGGAGTATTCGCTGATACCGTGCAGGCGCTGGAAAATAAGAAAAATACGTTCTGCATAATCCGGGTCAAACCCAATTCCGTTATCTTCTATGCAAATGCGGCAAAAGGTTTCATCCCAGCGGTTCTCTTTTACAATATTGATCTCTTTGCCTTTCAGTAGCTGGTTGCTGATGTTGATTTCCAGCTGCCGTTCCTTGTGTGAAAACTTAATGGCGTTGGCAAGCACGTTCTGGAATAGCTGCTGAAAGCCGGTTACATTGCCTTCAATTACCGGTAGCGGGGCGGTACGCACCACCGCGTTCTTTTCCTGTAACGCTACTTCCAGGTCGCTTAGTACATTTTGCAGGAGGGCGGTCATATCCACTTCTGTAATGCTCTCGGGTGTTATACGGCCGGCCCTGGAAAACAGCAGCAGGTCATTTATCAGTACCCGCATACGGCCAACAGCCCCTATCATGCGGTCAAGCAGCTGGGAAGCGTCGCTGGGCAGCTGGTCCTTATACTTTACCTGCAGCCGGTCGCTGAAGGTAGAAATCTTACGCAGGGGCTCCTGCAGGTCATGGGAAGCTACGTAAGCAAACTGTTCCAGCTCCTGGTTGCTTTTGTTCAGCAGCTGAATATTCTGCTGCAGGTCGCGCTGGTATGATTTGAGCTTGGACTCAATATGCAGCTGCAGCTTAAATTCCTTGGTAAGGGTAATGTAAGAATAAATGCCGATGAGAATGGCCACCAGCGAGGATATAAAGATAACCGGCACCCACAGGGCCGAGAAAAACCGGAACAGCTCTGTTTTTTCATGCAGCTGGGTGTCCTCAATCCGCATCATATCATCTACTTTCCGTTCTATACGGTACATCACCCTTTCGCCTTCTGTTACGGACAGCCGTTCGGTGCGGGGGCTCTTTGTTTTGGAGCCGATCTGCAGCTGACCGTACTTAATTTCCAGCAGGGTTTTCAGGGTGTCCATATGCCGTTGCTGCTGGTGGCTGTCAATTAAAATGCCCCGCAGCGCATTATACTCGCTGCGAATGCTGTTGCTTCTTTCCTCCATATTCGGATGCAGGAAAGAAGTATCGGCGGTAAGGTTATACCCTCTGATAGCTGCTTCGGCATCCTTAAGCTGTTTAATAATTGTTTCCAGCCGTTTTGATACTTCTATAGTATGGTTCAGTCTGGTAGCATTATCCAACAGGTTCTTTGTTACCAGGTAAGAAAAGAACGATGCGGCGATAATAACTGAAAAGGCGATGAAAAAGCCTAACCTGATTTTTCTTTGGACTGGATTGTGCATGAGCTCATAAATCTTCCTAAATTATCCATTTTTCCGCATCCGCATCAAAAAAATTAGTTAAAATAAATTCCTGATAGTTAATCTGCTACCTGCTTTCTCGTGCAAGATTTTCTACATAGTGAAAAGCAATTTCTACGGCAATGGCGCGGCTTTCAGCCGGTTTTAAAGTGAATTTATCTCTAACGCCTATAGGTAGTTCTGATATTATTGCAATGGAATGAACTTTGATTTCTTATAGCTATTGTTAGCTTATAATCACTGTACAACATTCTTTCACCAAAACAAGTAAGTTATGACACAGCAACCGGATAAGGGTAATCAGCATAACCCTTCGCAACAGCAGCCCGGTAAAGGGCAAGCTCCTGATAAAGGGCCTAATCCCGCACCGGGGCAGCAATCACCTGACAAACAGGATATACCGGATGAAGTACCGGAACGGGAAATAAAACATACGCCCGCTAACCCGCAGGACCAGAAACAGGAAAACAATAACAACAATAAATAATCTCACCCTAACTATTTCTTCATCTATTAAAATCTTATAACTATGGCTGGTACTAAAGCAACCTCCAAAAGCTCCTCATCCAGGACCTCTGCCGCTAAAAATAAAAACAACGGCGAACAATCTAAATTTCACAGCCTGTTTATGAATGAGCTGAAAGACATTTACTGGGCAGAAAAAAACCTGGTAAAGGCATTACCCAAAATGCAAAAAGCAGCTACGTCAGAAGAACTGGCCAATGCCATTGCTGAACATGTTGAAGTAACCAAAGGCCATGTAAGCCGCCTGGAACAGGTATTTGAAATGCTGGGCGCCAGGGCTATGGGCAAAAAATGCCCGGCTATGGAAGGCCTGATAGCCGAAGGCCAGGAAGTAGTATCTGAAACAGACGAAGATACTGCAGTGCGTGACGCCGGTATTATTGTTTGTTCCCAGAAAATTGAGCAC